>JBAWGM010000244.1:0-5083 GCA_049592895.1 Thiobacillaceae bacterium
GGAGAAAGGCGGCGCGTGCTGCCTTTTTCTTTTCCGGCTCGCAGGGCTCGGCCGCTGCGGGTTCAGGCACACCCGCCCGGATAACCATTCAGAAGTCTTGCTGTAGTACCATGAAGCCTTTGTCGAACCATAAATGGAGTTAGAGCAATGCGTTTGCGTTCAGGTCTGTCCCTTATTCTCTTCGCCATCCTGTCCGTTGGCTGCGCATCCAAGGAGACCCTGGAGTCCCAGGCCACGTCCACCAACCAGCACTTAGACGAGATGAAGCAGGGCCAGGCGAGCCTGGGAATCGCCCAGCAAAAACTGGAGGCTCGGATTGCCAGACTGGAAGCGGATAGTGCGGCGCAAACTGCGCGGCTTGATCAGATGGGCCCCACCAGTGCGGAGCTAAAGAGCCAGATGGATGCCTTGCGGAGCCAGGCCTCGGCCCAACAGTCCGATCTCTCGACCCTCTCTGGCCGGTTGGACAAACAGGCCACCGCCTTGGCCCAAGCCAGCGAAGCCGCCGCCGATGCGGTGAAGATTGCGCGCGACAGCCGCATGGTATCGGGCAAGATTGTGGATTCCCTGACCCTGACCGATGATATGGTGTTATACAACTATGAACAGCCCGAATTAACCCCAAAAGGCAGAAAGGCCATGGATGAACTGATCGCCCGGGCGCGTCCCCAATTGCCTTATATTTTCATCGAGATCATCGGCTACAGCGACGACGCCAGCCTGGGCAGCCAGAATCGCAGAATCGCCCTGGAGCGCGCCGAATCAATCAGGCGCTACTTGTTTGAAGTGGGCGGCATTCCCCTGCACCGCATGTCGGAGATTTCCTACGGCGCGCTTAGGCCGGTCGACGAGGACAATTCGCTGGAAGGGCGCAGCCGCAACCGGCGCGTAACTGTGCAGGTACTAAAGTAATCCCTTCCGGTTAAATGATGGAAAGCGGCTTTCCAGCCGCTTTTTTGTGTTTGGCCTGATTGGGCTTGCTTACACTTCGAGCGGCAATTGTGGTGCAGCCACCATGCGCTCCACCACCAGGGTGTGGACCCTGCGGCTGTCGGCGCGCAAGACCTGAACCTTGAGCCCATCGAAATCGATGACCTCACCGCGTTTGGGCAGATGGCCGAATCGGCTGATCACGAGCCCACCCACCGTATCGTAATCCTCGTCGGAATAATGGGTGCCCATCACCGCGTTGAAGTCGGCGACTTCGGTAGCGGCCTTGACCCGGAAGCGACCGGTCTTGTCGCGTATGATGTTGTCCTCGGTTTCATCGAAATCATATTCGTCCTCGATATCGCCGACGATCTGCTCGAGCACGTCCTCAATGGTCACCAGTCCGGCCACGCCGCCATACTCGTCGACGACGATGGCCATATGATTGCGGCTGGCGCGGAACTCCTTGAGCAATACATTGAGTCGTTTGGATTCGGGAATGAATACCGCAGGGCGCAGCGTGCTGCGGATGCTTTCCTGCTCCCCGGCCTGCAGGCGCAGCAGATCCTTGGCCAGCAGGATGCCGATGACATCGTCTTTGTCGCCATTGACGGCCGGAAAGCGTGAGTGCGCGGCCTCGATCACTTGGGGCAGGAATTGTTCAGGCGTCTGGTTGATATCCACAACGTCCATCTGCGAGCGGGGAATCATGATGTCCCGCACCTGCATTTCGCCGACCTGCAGCACGCCTTCGATCATCGCCAGCGCGTCGGCATCCATCAGATTGCGCTCGTAGGCGCTGTGCAACAGCTCGATTAGTTGCTCCCGGTCTTCCGGTTCCCGCATCAGCAACGCGGAAAGCCGTTCCAGCAAGGAAGGCTTAGGTTGACTGTCTGAGTCCATAAGACCAGTTGGAGTGGAAAAGGATAGGCATCGACGCCTAGCGGTTTCCGCTCAATTCTCTCCCTCGTAGGGGTCGCCAAAGCCCAATTTTGCCAGAATTGTGGCTTCCCTTGCTTCCATAATGACAGCCTCTTCTTCCGATTCGTGATCATAACCCTGCAAGTGCAGCATGCCGTGCACCGTCAGATGCGCGTAATGGTCGAGCAGGTCCTTGCCCTGCTGCCGTGCTTCCGCTTCCACCACCGGGGCGCAAAGGACAATATCGCCGCTCATGGCGACCTTGGGCTCAAACTTGTTCTTGCCATATATGAAGGTCAGCACATTGGTGGCGTAATCCTTGCCACGATAGTCGCGATTAAGCGCACGGCCTTCCTCGCCCTCCACAAGACGGAGGGTTACCGAAACCCTTTTCCCCTCAGCCCCGGCCGCTCTCCGATGCTTTGAATCCCCCTCACCCCTAGCCCCTCTCCCCCTAGAGGGGGCGAGGGGAATAAGGGCGGCGCTGACCCAGCGGCGAAACTGTGCCCGGCTGGGAATCGGCGGGAGTTTGTGGGCATATTGCACAGACAGCGAAAGCCGCGGGCGGCCACCGGCAGGCCTAGTTTTTGTTGCTGTCAGCCTGCTTCTTGTGCTGGGCATAGGCATGGACAATGCGCGCGACCAAGGGATGACGCACCACATCTTCATGGGTAAATCGGGTGAAGGCGATGCCGCGCACCTCCTTAAGCACGCTCTGGGCGTCCACCAGACCGGACTTCATGCCCTTCGGCAAATCAATCTGGGTGATGTCGCCGGTGACCACCGCCTTGGCCCCGAACCCGATGCGGGTCAGAAACATCTGCATTTGTTCGCGGGTTGTGTTTTGCGCCTCATCCAGAATGACAAAGGCATGATTCAGGGTACGGCCGCGCATGAAGGCAAGGGGCGCCACTTCTATGGTGCTGCGTTCCAGCAGCCTGGCCACCTTGTCGAAGCCCATCAGGTCATAAAGAGCGTCATACAGCGGGCGCAGATAGGGATCCACTTTCTGCGCCAGATCGCCGGGCAGAAAACCCAGACGCTCGCCCGCCTCGACCGCCGGGCGGGTCAGCACAATGCGCTTGACCACATCGCGCTCCAGGGCGTCCACCGCGCAGGCCACGGCGAGATAGGTTTTGCCGGTGCCGGCCGGGCCGATGCCGAAGGTGATATCGTGGCCGAGTATCTGCTCGATGTATTCGCCCTGGCGCGGAGTGCGCGGCTTCAGATCGCTGCGGCGGGTACGCAGCAGCGGCGCGTCATCAATGTCCGCCACGCCGCGGGTCAGCTCCACTATCCCAAGCTGAATGTCATCCAGGCTCAGGCCATCGCTCGCGCGATTGTAAAAATGTTCCAGCGCCACCAGGCCTTGCTCGGCTCGCGCCTTGGAACCGGATACGGTGAAACTTGCGCCGCGGCGCCGGATCGCCACGTCAAACGCGGTCTCGATCTGGCGCAGATTTTCCTCCAGCGGCCCGCAAAGGTTAGACAAGCGCCGGTTGTCCACCGGCTTGAAGCTCACGTCAAGACTGGTAATCAATGGGTGACGATTTCTCCGCGCAAGGAATGGGGGAAGGCCTGGGTAATGGTGACATCCACAAACGATCCGATCAAGCGCGGCTGCCCTTTGAAATTGACCACCCGGTTGTTGTCGGTGCGGGCAGCAAGCTCGCCGGCCTCTTTTTTCGCCATGCCATCGACCAGCACGCGCTGTAGCGTACCCACCATGGCGGCGGAGATCTTTTCCGCATTCGCCTGAACCGCCTTTTGCAAGCGCGCCAGTCGGATCTGTTTTGCCGCGTGGGGCACGTCGTCCGCATAATCCGCCGCGGGCGTGCCGGGACGCTGGCTGTAGATGAAGGAAAAGGACGCATCGTAGCCCACGTCTTCGATCAGCTTCATGGTCTGTTCAAAATCCACGTCGGTCTCGCCGGGAAAACCGACGATGAAATCCGAGGAAATCGAAATGCCGGGCCGCGCGTCTTTCAGCTTGCGGATGATGCTCTTGTATTCCAGAACCGTGTAACCGCGCTTCATTGCTGCGAGGATGCGATCCGAGCCGGACTGAACCGGCAAGTGCAGATGCGACACCAGCTTGGGAAGGTGCCGGTAGGCTTCGATCAGCCGCGTGGTCATTTCACGCGGATGGCTCGTGGTGTAGCGGATGCGTTGTATGCCGGGCACCTCGTGCACCACTTCCACCAACAGGGCGAGGTCTGCAATCTCGCCGTCGTCCATCACACCCCGATAGGCATTCACGTTCTGCCCCAATAAGGTGACCTCCTTTACGCCTTGCTCTGCCAGGGCCGCCACCTCGACAATCACGTCATCCAGGGGACGCGAGACTTCCTCGCCGCGAGTGTAGGGAACCACGCAGAAGGTGCAGTACTTGGAACAGCCTTCCATGATGGAGACGAAGGCAGCGGGCCCTTCCACTTTGGCGGTCGGCAGGTGATCGAATTTCTCGATTTCCGGGAACGAGATATCCACCTGAGCCCGGCCGCTGGCACGCCGTTTGGCAATCATTTCCGGCAGCCGGTGCAGGGTCTGGGGACCGAACACCAGATCTACATAAGACGCCCGCGATATGATCGCCGCGCCTTCCTGGGAAGCGACGCAGCCGCCCACCCCGATGATCAAATTGGGATTTCTTGCTTTCAGGGGTCTGACCCGGCCCAAGTCGGAAAATACTTTCTCCTGCGCCTTCTCCCGCACCGAGCAGGTGTTGAACAAAATCACGTCGGCTTCATCCGGGTTGTCCGTCTGCACCAAGCCATCAGACTCGCGCAGCACATCCGCCATCTTGTCCGAGTCATACTCGTTCATCTGGCAGCCGAAAGTCTTTATGAATACTTTGTGGGGCGGGGTGCTCATGGGTGCCGGGGCAGTGAGTAGACTGGGGGCATGGAGTAAAAATGGTGGTGATGGGCAGAATTGAACTGCCGACCTGTGGGTTATGAATCCACCGCTCTAACCAACTGAGCTACATCACCATCCGCTACGCGGCGACCAGGGCACGCACAAGAAACCCCATGCACAACGTAGAAAGCTGATTACTATACCTTTTTTGCATGTTCCCTGTCAAAGTCAACGTGTCGCCAATGCATCACAGAACAATACAGGAACATGGCATCCGTTTCGGCTAGGCTTAGGTTTTGATGTCCATAAGAAGAAGTACCATGATTCATCATGTCGATGGCGATACGCAGCTTTCCGGGGCCCAGGTTCTGGC
>JBAWGM010000245.1:0-4239 GCA_049592895.1 Thiobacillaceae bacterium
GTGCAAGCTTTGCCAGCACCGATCAATTGGTCGGTGCAATCGAGACATTCATCGCGTCCTACAACCAATCGGCCTCTCCCTTCGTCTGGCGCAAGCGTGAAGTCAAGGGATCGCAACTCAGAAATACAATTGTTAATTTACGCAATTAAACACTAGTGGCCGGACAAAGATCAAACGTTTGTCCATGCGGATCGGTGAATACAATGGTTTTTCGCGGGAGGTGCGGCTGGAGGCAGACCGCAAGATCAAGGTCGCCCTAGAACGCAAGCTAATCCCGAAACCAGAGCGGTGCTGCATCTGTGGCAAGCAGGAAGGCCGTATCGACTACCACGCGGAGGACTATGCGCGGCCCCTCAAGGTTGCCCCTCTTTGCCAAGGTTGTCACTTGGCTCTGCATAATCGCAAGCGTGGCCCAGGTTACGCCGCCAGTTGGGAGCGGCGCATTAAGCAGTTTGGGGATGGAACCAAATGGTTTGAGCTCATAACGATGATCTAGCCAACTTTGGTTCGCTCTTGTCAGCCGTTTGGATGGCGCCAGATCTGGAGCCGCATGCCGGAGAAAATGGTTGCCAGTCGGTTGTTTTAAAGGGCTCAGATGAGCCCGACTGGTTCTATGGGCATTTCTTGCCTTGCATTGGATGACGGGCGCGTCGCGAAGCTTGGCGCTTCTTCCGCGTTGGGTCGAAGCGCGCCCTTCATCCGCTGAAGAAAAATGTAATTTAGGTAGAGTGCCGAGGCAACGTCGGCAAGCTGTGCGACACCGGCCACTCACTGAGACAATGCCCCTGGCCGCACGGGCCGACCAACGGCCTACCGACGCTGCTGACGTGGGCGTCCGGTCATTGACACCAATCAATCATTCAGCACCGGCTGGATGACACGAGGGGTAACAAGAATTCAGTCATGGGACATGAGGAGGACTGCTCTTGTCATGATAAGGGTACGCGGTAAGCTTATGGGAATACCTGCATCGAGAGCGCGGGAGAACTCAGATATCGTGAAATATGCAGCTCGTTCACTATGCAGCGCATCGTCGCGTGTTTGGCAGCGTGGCTTCGGACTCCGTTGGCCAAAAGGAGGCTCACGTGATTAGTTCGGGGCGAACGCCCGTGGGGCGCAACATCGAGGGCCTCGGGATCGTCTTTGCGGCGGTGGTGGCGCTCGTGTCGTCGGCACCGGTCCAGTCACAGGTGCAGCGCCTGGCAGAGGGAACTGCAAGCGACGGTCCCGGCGGTGCCGCCTCATGGACAACGGGGAACAAGATGGCTGTCGGCACCTCGGCAGACACGACCAGCAAGGTCTGGTTCACGGTGGCGAAGGGGATCACGACCGAGGTCTTCTATCCGCGCCTCGACGTTCCCAACATGCAGGACATGCAGTACATCGTGACCGACGGGTCCACCTTCGTGGACCTGGAGCGCGACGCAACCGACCATGTGGTCTCGATGCCGGACGAGAAGGCGCTCGAGTACACGGTCACCAACACGGACAAGCGCGCAACGCCCAAGTACAGGATCACGAACACCTACATCACCGACCCAAGTCGGAACACTCTGCTCATCCGCACGCGCTTCCAGTCCCTGGATGGCGGCACCTATCGGCTGTACCTGCTCGAGAACCCGTCCATGGCCGGCGGCGGTGCCAACGACAACGCTTGGTGGGACGGGACGAACGCGGCGCTCACGTCTAGCGGGACAGAAACCCTTTTTGGCTCATTGACGACGGTTGTCTCGGCACTGAAGGTGGCAAGCCCGAACGGCTTCGTCGCGCACGACAACGGCTACGCCGGCATGACGAGCGACTGCTACATCGACTTGAGTGCCGACAGGGTGCTCAACAACCAGTTCGACAACATCGCCGGCAACGGCAACGTCGTGCAGTGCGGCCAGATCGGTAGCGTTGGCACCGACACCACGTTCACCGTCGCGCTCGGCTACGGCAGCGACGCCGCATCGGCCGTCGCCGCCGCCAACGGATCCCTTATGGCAGGCTTCAGCGATCGCGAGGCCGCCTACCGCGGCATCTCGCCCTACAGCGGTGGCTGGGACGCCTATGTGAACGGGCTCCGCGCAGCACCCGCCAGCGTGTCGAGCGACACCCTCCGTCGCCGCGCCTACTACGTTGCTGGGATGGCCTTGCACGCCGCTGAGGACAAGATGTTTCGGGGCGCCAGCATCGCAGGGTTCGCAACGCCGTGGGGTGACTTCACCAATGGGGACAGCCTCAATGACGGCTACCACCGGGTGTGGGGTCGTGATCTGTACCAACAGGCGACGGGCCTGATTGCCGCAGGCGACTCCGCGCAGGCGCTGCGCATGGCAAAGTTCTTGTGGAACGACCAATACGTCAGCACCAACACCTCCGGAGACGGGACGATGTATACGCCTGGCTCGTTCCCACGCTACAGCCCGGTGAGCGGAATTAGCGGTGCGACACCGCAGCAGCTCGGCTGTTGCGAGCAGCTCGACCAGGATGCCTTCGCGATCCTGCTCGCTTGGACGACTGGCCTCACCGACAGCGCCACCTACCAGAAGATCAAGGTGACGGCGAACCACATCCAGGCGACGGGGCCCGATACGACGGAACGCTGGGAGGAGCAAAGCGGCAAGTCGCCATCGTCGATCGCGGCGGAGATTGCCGGCCTCGTCGCGGCAGCGGACATCGCCCGCCAGAATGGCGACACCACCAGTGCCACCAGTTGGGAGTCGAAGGCCGACTTGTGGCGGTCGAGCCTCGCCGGCTGGACGTACACGACCAGCGGCTTCTGGGGCGGCCACCACTACTACGAACGCATCGACAAGACGTCGAACCAGAACGACACGAGCGATCAACTCTGCTTCCAGGACGGCTGCTTCTACGCTCACGACGTCGTCGACTTCGGGTTCCTCGATCTCGTCCGGCTCGGCGAGCGCCTGCCCAACGACAGCAACGTGTCAACGTCGCTCTCGCCGACCGCCTCGGCGTCGGACAGCAACTCCACAGTAGAGGTGACGGTGCCCAACGGCGACATCTACTTCCACCGCTACAACCACGACGACTATGGCGAGAGCAACAGCGACTGCAGCGGCTGGCCCGCCAACGGAGCCAATCGCTCTGGACGGCTGTGGCCGGTCCTTTCCGGCGAGCGCGGCGAGTATGAGCTCGCGAACGGCCGCTCCGCTGGCATCTACCTACAGTCGATGGCCGACGCGACCAACGACGGCTACTTCGCGCCGGAGCAGATCTGGGACCGCTCAGACGTCTCCTGCTTCGCGCTCGGACGGCCGACTGGCACCGCCGCCCCGCTCAACTGGGCCGAGGGTCAATACCTGCGCCTTTCCCAGTCAATCGACGCCGGCCACGACCTCGATACGCCGTCGGTGCTCAAGGCGAAGTACCGGGGCGCCGGGCCGATTCGCGGCAACGGTAGCAAATGCATCGACGACGCGGGTGCGAGCACGAACAACAGCACCGCGATCCAGATCTGGACCTGCAACGGTACGAGCGCGCAGAGCTGGGTGTGGAACAGCGGTGATGGGACGCTGCGCGCCCTCGGAAAGTGCATGGACGTCACTGGCGGCAACACTACCAACGGGACGCAGATCCAGCTCTGGGACTGCAACGGCACCGGCGCCCAGCAGTGGCGCTGGCGAAACCAGAACCGCCTCGTGAACCCGCAGTCGGGTCGCTGTCTCGACGTCACTGGCGGCAGCACCGCCGATGGCACACGACTGCAGATCTGGGACTGCAACGGCACCGCAGCCCAGGCCTGGTACCTGCCGTAGCCTTTCCCTCCACCAAGACGCGTGGTCTTCAGGCACAAACACGGTAACTGTAACGTGAGGCTGAGTGTCGGCTTTTCATTTAGGGCTGCTGTCGAAAGGCCGAGTTGAAGGCCAGACCTCTCAGAATTGCCCACATTCAACGATCGTCAATTAGTTGATCGTTTAATGACCCCCAAAACCCTGCCAGAAATCACGTCCAAAGAGCTTTTCGGACGGAATCGGTCAGCAACGGATGTTCGCGTCTCCAAAAAACGGACGCACGAAGGTCGCCGCGGCGCAGCGCTCGCAGCTCGTTCCGCAGTCTTGTCAGATCACTCATTGAAGTATCACGCTATCCCGATGTCGCGCCGCCGCCCCCGTCGGGGCAGCAGACAGCGTGTCAGGATGCGTTTCCAGCCATTGCGGGCGGCGACGGCCTCGCCCAGGATATCGAGGTACTCAGCCGCATCCACCCGGTAGTCTGACGGCATTGGCC
>JBAWGM010000246.1:0-16379 GCA_049592895.1 Thiobacillaceae bacterium
CCCCAGCACCGCGCTGGCGTTCGTTGTGGTCACCCGCGCCACTTCCTCGGGACCGATGCCACGCAGTTCAGCCAGCACCTGGGCGATGCGCGGCACTTCCGCCGGGCTGTTGCGTCCCTTGCCGAGCCATACCGGCGGAATGTCGGGGCCGTCGGTTTCCAGGACAATTGCCTCCAGCGGCAGTTCGCGCGCCAGCATCTGCAGATTGCGGGCGCGCGGCCAGGTGAAAGCGCCGCCGAAGCCTAGCTTGAAGCCCAGCTTGATGAACTCATTGGCCTGTTGAATCGAGCCGTTAAAGGCGTGGGCGATGCCGCCCTTGAGCTTGATGCGGCGCAGATGCTTGAGGATCTGGTCATTGGCGCGGCGGATGTGGAGCAACGCGGGCAGGTCAAAGTCTCGCGCCAGTTTCAGTTGCTCCTTGAAGAAGAATTCTTGCTGCCTGAAGTCCGCTTCATCAACGCCCGGCCGGTCGATGCGGGTCTGAAACAGGTCGAGCCCGATCTCACCGATGGCTACTGGTCTTTCCGCTCGTACCCGGGCGTGCAGCTCATCGAGATCAGCAGGTTGGTGGACATGCACATACATGGGGTGCATGCCGTAGGCAGCGTGACAGCCCGGGTAGCGTGCGCAAGTTTTCTGCACCGCCGCGAAGTTGAAGCGAGCAACGGAAGGAACCACGATTTCAATACCGGCTGCGCGGGCGGCAGCGGCGACGGCGTCACGGTCGGCGTCGTACTCGGCGGCATCGAGATGGCAGTGGGTGTCAATCAAAGTCAACGGTCTGTCCCCGGGCGCCAGCAAGATTCTTGAGGATCTTTTCCACTGCCCTGGGCAGCGCCGCGTGCAGGGCGTCGGCAAGGGGCATCCAGATCTGGCTCGCGGATTCAGTCGCCCTGATGGGCTTGCAGGGCAACGTCATCTGGAGCGGTTGGATATGGAGCTTGAAGTGAGTGAAGCTATGGCTCAGGGCGGGCAATGCCTGAATCCTTGCGGGCATCTGTCCGCTGACTTGCAGGCAGGCCAGCGCCGGGTCGGTCTGCGGGCCGGCTTCCGGCAGGCTCCATAGCCCGCCCCAGATGCCGGGCGCCGGACGCTTTTCCAGCAGCAGGGCGGGCCCGTAATGGATCACCAGAAACTGTGCGTTCTTTTCCGGAAGGGATTTTCTTGGCCGCGCGCCGGGCAATTCTCCTATCCGGTTCTCCTGCAAGGCCTTGCAGCCGATACCCAGGGGGCAACGTTCGCAACGGGGCTTGCTGCGGGTGCAAACCGTGGCGCCCAGGTCCATCAGGCCCTGGGTGTAGGTTGCCAGTTCCTGCTCGGGCAAAAGACTGCGTGACAGTTGCCAGAGCGCGGTCTCGACTTTCTTGTTGCCCGGATAACCGCTCACGCCAAAGGCGCGCGCAAGCACGCGCTTCACGTTGCCGTCCAGGATGGCGTGGCGCTGCCCAAAGGCGAAGGCGCAAATGGCGGCGGCGGTGGAGGGTCCTACACCCGGGAGGGCGGCCACCTCGTCGTAGCTTGAAGGAAACCTGCCGGAGTGCAGGTTTTGGACAATTTGCGCGGCTTTGTGCAGATTGCGTCCGCGCGCGTAGTAACCCAAGCCGGCCCAGCAGGTGAGCACGTCCTGCTCGGTCGCCAACGCGAGTGCGGAAATACCCGGAAAGCGCTGGATGAACCGGTTGTAGTAGGGAATGACTGTGGCCACCTGGGTTTGCTGCAGCATGATTTCAGATACCCAGATTGCATAGGGATTGCGGCTGTCCTGCCAAGGCAGGTCATGACGCCCGTGGCGTTTCTGCCAGGCAATAAGTCTATGTGCGAACGAAACCGGCATCCCCGCATGCTAACAGGGCCGGAGTGGATTTCTCCAGTCCGGCCCCGAGCCTGTTCAGGGATTTCTCACGCAGGCATGGGTGACGCGGCCTTGGCGCGGAAAAAAGTCATCAGCTTGCTGAACGCGGATTCGGTGATGGAGCGGCGAACCACCAGAACAGCCTGGCCGGTGCGCAGTTTGTCGGCGAGCCGGTGCAGGGAAGTGGAGAAGGTATTGACGCTATCCTGATCGGTAAACAGATAGTTGCCGCGTTCGCTTCTGAAGGCCAGCCGGGCCCAACGGAAAGTGCCGTCGTCATAGTGAAATTCCACCCAGTCCCCCTTCTTCAGGGCTCGCGCGCGCTCAGTATATTCATCCTCAACTTCGACCTGAACCTGCACTGGCACCGGCGCCACATGCGCCACGACGGGGACAGCGGGGGTTTCCTCGATGACTTCCAACTCAGGTTCGGCTTCGGGCAGGGGCACAACCACCGCCGGAGCGGGACGCACTGCATTGGCGTGGAGCACGACAAGTTCGGCGAAAAATTGATCCAATTCACGCGGCTCGACCTTGCACCGGGCCCGGCCTTCGCGCAAGCGCTTGAGCATGCCGGGCAGGATGCGCACCAGCATCAGCCGGGTATCCATGTCAGTTTTCGGCTGTACGCTCCAGATGAGTTCACGCATGGTTTCCATCTCGCTGGTGAACTGCGGCGCGGCTGGCCCGTGCTCTATGTAGGTCTGGCTCAGGGTCTCAGCCCAGCGGTCTTGCAAAAACCGGGCGACGGCAGGCATGACCGGCTGACCCTGTAGAGCCTGCTGGATCTGGTCCCGAATGAATACCGGCGCAGTCTCCGCCCGTTCAGCGCGCTGCAGATCCTGAATCGGTTCGTTCAAACTGGCTTCCAGTTCGGACTGGCGCTCAACCTCCAGGTCGGCCACTTCGAGGGCCGCGGTTTCAAACACCGCCAGGTCTTCGTCAAATTCCTGGGCTACCCGGTCGATGATGTCTTCCAGTCTGTCCAGATGGGGGTGGTGGCCATCGGCTACCGGGGCAAGATTGGCCGCCAGATCCGCAATCACATCCAGCAGTTTGCGCGCGGGATGTTTGCGGTTGGAAAAGAAATTGCGATCAAGCAGCGCAGCTTTGAGTACAGGCAGTTGCAAGCGGGAGAGCAGGTTCTTCAGGCTGTTGGGAATCAGGTCTTCATCAAAAACGATGTCGAACAGCATGGCGACCGCATCCACCAGCAAGGATTCAAGGCGGGATGCCCCCAGCATGACGGGGCTTTGTTGCAGCTCGCGCAGTACGTTGGCATGGTTGCCCGCAGGCGATACCAGATTGATCTGCGCCCCGCTGGGCAAGACCAGTGGCCCGCTTTGAAGCCGGTTGAGGGCTTCCAGCATGCCCAGGGGCGCGTTGCCGCCCCAGGCTGCGCGCCACGACTGGTTGGGCGGCTGTCCGCTGCCAAGTCCCCCCTGTGTTGCCGCGCCGTAGCCGACCGTGCTCTGGGCACTGGCCAGTTGTTCGAACAACTGATTGAAATCGTCAATTTCGCCTATCGCCTGCTGAGCCGGAGCGCGTGAGGGTGTGCGTACTGAGTGCCCTACCTTGATTTCAGGCAGGATGCCTTTGCCTATGAGGTAGTCATTAAGTGTTCTGTAAAGGGCCGGCAATTCGGGATATAGAACCAGCTCAAACTGGTTCAATAAGATGAGGCCGGCTTTTTGTCCGAGTTCGAGGCTGCCAAGTCCGTTAAGTATGGACTGACAAATGCTGCGGGGACCCAAGGGATTGTCGTCCTCCTTCAACTGGGGCCGGTCGAGCAAGAGGCCGATGCGGGAATCCAGGGTTACCAGTTCTTCGGCACTGTTAAAGCGCAGCCGGGAAGTTGCCTTATTTACAGTCAGCGTGGACTCAAAATCCTCTTCACCCAGTAGGCTGAGTTCCCCATGCATGGCGGCGCGAGCAGTCTCCGGGCTGCTGGAGGTCGTCTGGTCAAAACTGGACAAGAAGTCGCGTTTGCAGGCCAGAATGACTTCGTTGGCGCGCTTGTTCAACATGCTCTGGGCTTCGTAGAACAGGTTGCGGGTCTCCAGCAGGGGCGCTCGCTCTGCTTGGGCCAAGAGGGCATTTTCCATGGCCTCCGTCTGCCGGGTAATAATGCGGCTCACCCCTTCAATCAGCTGGTCTCGGCAGGCGTGAAGCAAGGTAAGAGAGTCCGCCCGATTGACGTAGCGCCGGGCAGTGCCAAATTCGTTGATACTTACGACATTGTCAGACATAGCAACTCCAGACCGCGTGTTTGAGACAGGGGTGGCGGAGAGGGGAAAGGAGAGAGAGTCGACTGATCAGCTCGCTCATCCGGCAGTCCCGCTATCTGACCGTTCGGTAGAACAGACCGGAGACTTTGCGTCCCCGCCTCGCGGCGGGTTTGCCCTCAACCTGCAAGGCAGGTTTCGGATGTCCGGCAGGGGAATAACCCACCGCCACTCAAACCCATTAGCGGTCACGATCAAGCCAAGCTTAAGTCCTTGAGTGATTCAATTAATCTATTGAGTACGATGAAGTGATAGCCTGCGTGTAATATGGCTCACAGAACACGCGTTATCTGACGGGAATAGCCCGCTGCAACCAGATCGGTGCCATCGAAGCTTAAAGAATTATTACGAGAAACGCGGGGTGGTTTTACTTAGCGCGGCTCAAGATGGGTCGTAGTTCGATCAAGGTGGATTTCCTTGGCCCGTTGTTGCAGCTTACCCATGAGAGCCTACGCGAACGCTGAACGGGGCATTACAATCGAAGGAGGTATAATCCGCGCTTTTGTTGCCATGCAGAGCCCGTCATGAATCTCGACCGCGTTACTTCCGGCAAGAATCTGCCGGATGACTTCAACGTCATCATCGAAATTCCCGCCCACGGCGAACCGATCAAATACGAAGTGGACAAGGAAACCGGGGCCATGTTCGTGGACCGTTTCATGTCCACCGCCATGCATTACCCCTGCAACTACGGTTATATCCCGCATACGCTGTCGGAAGACGGTGATCCGGTGGATGTGCTGGTGATCACCCCGGTACCGCTGATGACCGGGGTGGTGGTGCGCTGCCGGCCGCTGGGCATGCTCAAGATGACCGACGAGGCGGGCGCGGATGCCAAACTGATCGCGGTGCCGGTCGACAAGCTGTGCAGCCTCTACTGCAATATGCACAAGCCAGAGGACTTGCCCGAACTGCTGCTCAAGCAGGTTGCCCATTTCTTCGAGCACTACAAGGACCTGGAACCTGGCAAGTGGGTCAAGGTGGAAGGCTGGGGCGGGGCGGACGATGCGCGCGCCGAAATCCTCGCCGGCGTGGAACGTTATCGCAGCGCGGAAGACAAGCCGGCTTTTTGAGTGGTGAGGGTCAAGGTTCTAGCTAGATGCAAGAGAGCCCATGGTGTCTTGAATCTTCTCTCTTGATTCTTGCGTCTGTGTATGAAAATCTGCATCGTTTCCGATTCCCATGACAACCGCCGCTTGCTGGGTGCCGCAGTCGAAGACGCCAGGGCGCGGGGCGCGGAGGCGATTCTGCATTGTGGCGACGTCGTTGCGCCTACCACGCTGCGTGTTTTGCAGAAGTATGAACTGCCGGTTCATGTGATCCATGGCAACAATACCGGCGATTTATATAACATGGCCCGCCTGGCGGCGGAGCCGGGCAGCGTGATTCGCTATCATGGTCAGGATGCCGCTTTCACGCTGGCAGACCGCAGCATTTTCATTGTCCACTACCCGCATTACGCGCGGGCCATGGCCTGCACTGGCGACTACGACTTGGTGTGCTGCGGGCATGATCATCGGCCGGAAATGGAACTGCTGCCCAACATCAAGGGCGGGACCACCTGGTACGTCAATCCGGGCACAGTGGGGGGCGTGGGCGCGGAACCCACCTATGTCCTGGCCGACCTGGCTGAAATGAGCTTTGAAGTGGTCCGTGTGCCGGTGGCGCAAACCGTGCCGGCCAGCTTGCCGCCGGTTACCCCTCATGTCTAAGTGGTTTTGACTCCATACCAAGTCGAGTCTATTCGCGTATAAGAAACTTCGATTAAGAAACAGGCGGCGCATCTGGCGGCAATCCGGCCTTCGGCGTAACATTACTTCTCTTGTAGATTCAAGTCAGTTTGCGTGTTCGGTACGCCCGCTGACGACTGTAGAAATCCCTTTCTGGCGTACTGAAAATCCGTTGTGATGGAGGAAACCTGATGACGGACGTTGTTGCAACCAACGAGACCATACTCGTGGTCGGCGGCGGCATTTCCGGGATGACGGCTGCGCTTGAGGCGGCCGAGACCGGAAAGAATGTGGTGCTGGTGGAGAAGAATCCGTCGCTGGGGGGCCGGACTTCCCAGCTCTACCGGTATTTCCCCAAGATGTGCCACCCGACGTGTGGGCTGGAGATCAACCTGCGGCGCTTGAAGGCCAACCCGCGTGTGCGTGTGCTGACGCTCGCGGAAGTGATCGGTATCCAAGGCTCGGCGGGAAATTACACTGCCAACGTCAAGATCACTCCACGATATGTGAACGAGAATTGCACGGCCTGCGGTGCCTGCGCGGATGCCGTGCAAACCATGGTGGACAATCCTTTCAACTACAAGCTGAACAAGATGAAGGCGGCCTATCTGCCCAATGCCATGGCCTTTCCCCAGCGCTATGTGCTTGACCCTTCTATCGTGGGCACCGCGGAAGGCGAAAAAGCCAAGGCCGCGTGCAAGTACAACGCCATTGATCTGGACCAGAAGGAGGAAGCCATCTCCATCAAGGCTGGGGCGGTGGTGTGGGCAACGGGCTGGCAGCCCTACGACGCGGCCAAGATTCATCCCTATGGCTATGGCCGATTCAAGAACGTGATTACCAGCGTGGAATTCGAGCGCCTGGCCGATCCGCATGGTCCCACAGGCGGCAAGATTCTGCGTCCGTCCGACGGCAAGGAAGCCAAGAACGTGGCTTTCATCCAGTGCGCCGGCTCGCGCGATGAAAACCATCTGCGTCACTGCTCCCGGATTTGCTGCATGGCATCGTTGAAGCAAACTCATTACGTGCGCGAGAAGCATCCGGAAGACGGCAAGTCGACGATCTACTACATTGACATCCGCGCCATCGACCGCTTTGAGGATTTCTATCAAAAGGTGCAGGCCGACCCGAGTGTCTCTTTCGTAAAGTCCAAGGTGGCGCGCATCACGCTGAATGAATCCACTGGCAGTGTCGTGGCTCACGGCGTGGATACGGAAGGCTACAAGCGTTACGCGAATGAACATGATTTGATCGTACTGGCTATTGGGATGGAGCCTTCGGTGAAGGGCGTAAGCATTCCGGCGGACATCGTGTTCGACTCATCCGGTTTCATCGAGGCTGATCCCGACAATGGCGCAGTGTTTGGCGCCGGTTGCGCGTCCAACGCCCTGGACGTGAACCGGGCGGTGCAGTCCGCCACGGCGGCGGCGCTGCGCGCCATCCAGGTGGTGAACAAGGTTGCAAGGGCGGAGGCTTAAGTAAATGGCAGACGAAAAGAAATACGCGGCTTACATCTGCAAGGGCTGCGGCCTGGGTGAGCGGCTGGATGCCGATGCGCTGGTCAAGGTGGCGCAGAAGGACGGCAAGATGAATGTTGTGCGGCAGCACGAGTTTCTGTGCAATGCCGACGGCGTGGCCATGATCAAGAACGACGTCGCCAGCGAGGGCGTGACCCATATCATGATTGGTGCCTGCTCGCGGCGCGCCAAGACCGACGCCTTCCATTTTCCCAATAATGCGCTGGCCCGCGCCAATCTGCGCGAGGGCGTGATCTGGATCCGCCCGGATACCGACGAGGCCCGCGAAACCACACAGGAGATGGCGGAAGACTACATTCGCATGGGCTGCGCCGAAGTCAAGGCCATGACGCAGCCGGGCGGCAACCCGAATACCGGCGGCAACCGCACCCTGTTGGTGGTGGGCGGAGGCATGACCGGCATGACAGCCGCGCTGGAGGCCTCCAAGACCGGCTACCCGGTGGTGCTGGTGGAAAAGACCGGCGCTCTGGGCGGCTGGGCCGCGAAGCTGTGGAAGCGCATGCCCGTGCATGAGCCATACAAGGCGCCGGTTGATGCGGGCGTCGCGGACATGGTCGCGCAGATCGAGGCCGACCCCAACATCAAGGTTTACCTCAACGCCGTGATCGCCAAAACCGATGGCGCGCCCGGCCGCTTCGTGGTCGATATCGCCACCGAGTCCGGCTCCGTCGCCACCGAGGACATCGGCGCGATTGTTCAGGCCACCGGCTTCGATCTGTACGACGCCAACAAGCTGCCCGAGTTCAGCTACGGCAAGACGCCTGACGTGGTTGATCAAGCCGGGTTGGAAGCCCTGGCCCGCGCGGCCAATGGCGGCCCGATCAAACGGCCATCTGATGGCAAGGAAGTGAAATCCGTGGTCTTTGTGCAGTGTGCCGGGCAAAGGGACGCGAGCGGCAAACACCTGACCTATTGTTCCGGTACCTGCTGCAACATCAGCATCAAACAGGCCATGTACTTCAAGGATGCCAATCCCGCGGTAGATGCCACGGTGATCTACACCGATCTGCGCACCCCAGGGAACGGCGAGGATTTCTACCGCAGCGCCCAGGAAATAGGCGTGATCTTCACCAAAGGCAAGGTCGCAGCCGTGACCCCCACGGGCGGCGGCCTTGCGGTTGTGTTCCATGACCTGATTCTGGATGACAAGAATGCCCAGATCGAAGCCGATCTGGTGGTGCTGGCCACCGGACAGGTGCCCAATTCAGGTGTGAACATCGATGCGCCGGCAGCTGCAGAACCGGCGCAAGCCGAGGGCGCGCAAGGAGCGCAGATAAGCGTCAAGCCGATCTCCATCCTCAATCTCAGTTATCGACAGGGGCCCGATGTGCCCCAACTCAAGTGGGGATTCACCGATTCGCATTTCATCTGCTTCCCCTACGAGACCCGCCGCACCGGCATTTACACCGCTGGCCCGGTGCGCCGTCCCATGGACATGGTGCAGGCGCGCGAGGATGCCACCGGCGCCACGCTCAAGGCCATCCAGGCGCTGGAGAATGCCCAACTGGGCCGCTCAGCTCATCCCCGTTCCGGCGACCTGAGTTTTCCGATGGTGCGGCTTGAAGGTTGCACCCAGTGCAAGCGCTGCACGGTGGAATGTCCGTTTGGCGCGATTGACGAAGATGAAAAGAGCTTCCCCAAGTTTAACGAATCGCGCTGCCGCCGCTGCGGCACCTGCATGGGCGCCTGCCCGGTGCGGGTAATCTCGTTCGAGAACTATTCGGTGAACACGGTCGGCGCCCAGATCAAGGCGGTCAATATTCCGGACGAATTTTCGGAAAAGCCACGCATACTGATCCTGGCCTGTGAAAACGACGCCTATCCTGCACTCGACATGGCGGCCATGAACCGCAGCGAGTATTCAGCCTATGTGCGGGTCGTGCCGGTGCGCTGTCTGGGTTCGGTCAACACGATCTGGATTACCGACGCGCTGAACGGCGGTTATGACGGGGTCATGCTCATGGGCTGCAAATCCGGCGATGAGTACCAGTGCCACTTCGTCAAGGGGTCGGAACTCGGCCGTTACCGTCTTAGTAAAGTGGGCGATACCCTGAAGGGCATGAATCTGGAGGCCGAGCGGGTCTTTGACATGGAAGTGGCGATCACCGACATGCATACCCTGCCGAAGAAGATCAATGACTATGCGGCCCAGATTTTGGAAATGGGCCTGAGCCCATTCAAGGGCTTTTAAGGCGGAGGAATGAGATCATGAGCGCAAACCAGCAAATGGCCGCCAAGTACCAGAACCGCTTCCTCAAGGAAGTCGAAGATCAGGTCGAGATGGGCGAATGGGTCAAGATGTGCATGCAGTGCGGCGTGTGCTCCGGCTCCTGCCCAACCAACTTCCACCCCGGCTGGGACCATCCGCCGCAGGAGATCTTCATGATGATCCGCGCCGGCAAGCGGGAAGAGGTGCTGAAATCGGAATCGATGTGGATGTGCACTTCCTGCTACAACTGCATCGTGCGCTGCCCGCGCAAGATTCCCATCACCCACATCATGCACGGCCTGGCCAACTACGCCCACCGCTTGGGGGTGGCGCCCAAGGGTCAGCCCACCCGAGCCTTTTCCAGGCTGTTCTGGAATAACTGCATAAGCAAAGGCCGGGTCAACGAACTTAAGCTTTCAATGGGCCTGTATTTCAAGGATGCGGAAGGCAAGATCAATATCGGCCAGGGCATCAAGAAGGGCCTGGAAATGAAAAATGTGGCGATTGGTTTGTTGAAGGCAAAGCGGCTGAATCCTTTTGAGATCTTCGGCGGGCACAAGTGCAAGGATCAAAAAGGCATTGCAGCGATGCTGAAGAAGGCCACTGAGCTGGAAAACCAGCGCAAGCCGCTCAAGGCCTAAGGAGAACGATCATGGCAATCAAAGAATACGCCTTCTATCCAGGCTGCTCCTCGCAAAAGGGGGCGTCCGCCTCCAACTACCTCACTTCCGTGGAAGCAATGTGCAAGACGCTCGACATCAAGCTTACGGAAATCCCCGACTGGAATTGCTGCGGCGCGTCCATCGGTTATGGCGAAGCAGGGGAACTGCCGCGCCATGTGTTGAACGCCCGCAACTTCGCCCTGGCCGAAACCAACCTTCCCGGGAAGGACATCGTCGCTACCTGCGCGGCCTGCTGGCTGGGGGCCAAGGAGTCCAAGGAGCGCATCGAGCATAGTTCACAACTTCTGGCCGACACGCAGGAAGCCCTCAAGGAAGCTGGCCTGCAAATTAAGGTCATGCCCGAGATTCGTCACATGGCCGAAGTGCTCGTGGAGGACTTCGGATTTGACGAACTGGGGCGCCACGTGACGAAGCCTTTGGCTGGCATGAAATTCGCCGGTTACGTGGGCTGCCAAACCAACCGCCCATTCGGCATCGCCGGGGAGAACTTCGAAAACCCCATGTACCTCGACAAGATCATTGAGACCATGGGCGGCGAAGCAGTGCCTTACGACCAGAAAGTTACGTGCTGCGGCGGCGCGCTGGCTTTTTCCGAGCCCGAGAAATCGCAGGCCCAGATCAAGGACATCGTCCAGTCTGCCTATGACCACGGCGCGGAAATGATCGTCACGCCTTGCCCGCTTTGTCAGGCCAATGTGGAGATCTATCAGGGCCATATCAACAAGAAATACAAGACCAAATTCAATATTCCCGTGCTGTATTACAGTCAGTTAATGACCCTTGCTTACGGGGGCTCAGCCAAGGAGGCTGGCCTGGACGGGCAGGTGATTCGCGCCAGGAAACTGGAAGAATTTGCCGGTAAGTGAGTCTGGTTCCATTGCAGCAAAACAGGGGCGGATGCCCCTGTTTTCATTTCCGTGCTTGGTGTACCTTCGTATCTCTTGTGGTTTGACGTAAGAATCCGATATGAAGAAACCCGATACCTTTGACGAATTTGTGGACCTGGTGCATCAGGCGGTGTACGAAGTGGATGAACTGCGCGCTTGCATTGAGGACGACTATGAAGACATGGCTCGCTATACGCCGTTTCTGGATGGCCTGGATAGCGAACTGCGTAAACTGTTTGAGGATATGACTGGGGGAAATTACGAGAATTTTGGCATGGGCCACGATCTGCCCTTTATGCCCATTCTGCTACGGTTCGAGCGGGACATCCCGTTCCGTGACCTGCTCCGTACCATTAATCAGACCTACCGCGAAGGGCTCTAGCTCGCCATAGGCCGAGCGCGTCCCTGCTCTATATCAAGCAGTCTTCCGGCGTATCCGGACAATCAGATCGATACCCTCTGTCTCCATGTCTTCCGGTAATGGCGGCAGGCCTTGAATGGTGACACTTCTTGCATCGATATCGGTCAATCGCCCGGAGTCCAGTTGGAATAAATGATAATGGGGCCGGGTATTGGGGTCGTAGAAGACCTTGCTGGGATCCACGATCACTTCCCGAATCAGTCCTTTTTCCAGAAACAGATTAAGCGTGTTGTATACCGTGGCTTTGGAGGTTTCCGCATATCGATCGTTGACCGTGGTCATCACCTGATCGGCGGACAGGTGTTCCTGCTTGGAGAACAGGGCATAGGCAATCTCAATTCGCTGATGGGTGGGATTGATGTCATGCGAGCGCAACAACTGCGCCATATTGTCCCGGGTGTATTGCATATTTAAATATTTGACGCTACATGACTTCGTTGTGTCAATTATATCCATTATTTGGAATCTGTCTAAAGGATCCCTTTAAACTAAAGTATCAGTCGACAGATACAAGTCAGGTTGCGCAGAATGGAGGCGTCCCATGGGCGCCGCGTAGTTTGGGGCAAAAGCCTTTATAATCCTAACTTTACTTAGTCCGATCTCTCCCGTGATCAAGCCTGCCCGCCTCGATAGCACCCAGCCGGATTTTAGCGCCAGACTCGCCCGTCTATTGCAGTTTGATGACGCGACGGATGCCTCCATCGAAATCACTGTGGCGGAAATTCTGGCTGAGGTAAGGAAACGGGGCGACGCCGCGGTCCTCGAATACACGGAAAAGTTTGACCGTCTGGCGGCCGCATCCATGGCCGATCTGGAGCTTCCCCGAGCCCACCTGCAAGAAGCTTTGCTCGCATTGCCGCCAGAGCGTCGCGCGGCTTTGGAAGCCGCGGCAGAACGGGTGCGACGTTATCACGAGCGCCAGGTCCAGGCTTCCTGGACCTATATGGAAGAGGATGGCACCCTGCTTGGCCAGCAGGTGACGGCGTTGGACCGGGTCGGCCTGTATGTCCCTGGCGGCAAGGCCGCCTATCCGTCATCGGTGCTGATGAACGCCATTCCCGCCAAGGTGGCGGGCGTCGCTGAACTGGTCATGGTGGTGCCCACCCCTGGGGGCGATCGGAATGATCTGGTACTGGCGGCGGCGGCCATTGCCGGCGTTGACCGGGTATTTACCATCGGCGGCGCCCAGGCCGTCGCCGCGCTGGCTTACGGCACCCAGACCGTGCCCCAAGTGGACAAGATAGTGGGGCCGGGGAATGCCTACGTGGCTGCAGCCAAGCGTAGGGTCTTCGGCACGGTAGGAATCGACATGATCGCCGGGCCGTCGGAAATTCTGATAATTTGCGATGGCAAGACCAATCCGGACTGGATTGCCATGGATCTGTTTTCCCAGGCCGAGCATGATGAGTTGGCTCAGGCCATACTGCTTTCGCCGGACACGGATTTTCTAGACGCGGTCGAAGCATCCATTGAGAAACTAGCCAGGGAAATGCCCCGTAACAAGGTGATTGAAACTTCGCTGACCAACCGCGGCGGCCTCATCAAGACCCATGACCTTGACGACGCGGTCGCCATTTCGAATCGCATTGCGCCCGAACATCTGGAACTATCGGTGGACGACCCGCTAGCGCTGAGCAAACAAATTCGCCACGCCGGCGCAATATTCCTGGGCCGCAATACCTGTGAGGCATTGGGTGATTACTGCGCGGGACCCAATCATGTGTTGCCGACGTCACGCACAGCCCGATTTTCCTCGCCCTTGGGAGTGTATGACTTTCAGAAGCGCTCAAGCCTTATTATGGTTTCCCCTGCGGGGGCCCAGACACTGGGCCGCATTGCGGCAACCCTGGCCTATGGTGAAGGGCTGCAGGCGCATGCCCGATCGGCCGAATACCGCTTGCATCGCTGACTGGAGAAGACGGTGAGTCGCTACTGGAGCGCGGTGGTGCACGGCCTGACGCCCTATGTTCCCGGTGAACAGCCAAAGCTCGACAAACTCGTCAAGCTCAACACCAATGAGAACCCCTATTCACCCAGTCCCAAGGTGCTGGAAGCCCTGCGTGAACAGGCTACGGGCAGCCTGAGACTGTATCCGGATCCTGCTTCGGACTATCTGCGCGAGGCGATTGCCGGGTTTCACGGGGTAAGCCCTGGCCAGGTGTTTGTCGGAAATGGTTCCGACGAGGTCTTGGCCCACGCGTTCCTGGCCTTGCTCAAACACGACAAGCCCATCCTGTTTCCAGATGTCACTTACAGCTTCTATCCGGTCTATTGCAGGCTCTATGGCATTGCTTACCGGGAAATTCCATTGACCAAAAGTTTCGAGATTCGTATCGACGATTATCCGGCCGACAATGGCGGGATCATTTTTCCCAATCCTAATGCGCCGACCGGGCGCTTGCTGCCCGTGTCCGAGATTGAGCGGCTACTGAAGGCAAATGCCGCAACGGTAGTGCTCATAGACGAGGCCTACATCGATTTCGGTGGCGAATCTGCGGTAGGCCTGGTGGACCGTTATCCGCAGTTGCTTGTGGTGCACACTCTGTCGAAGTCCCACTCGCTCGCCGGCTTGCGGGTAGGCTATGCAATTGGGCAGGAGGAACTGATTGAGGGTCTGGTCAGAGTCAAGGATAGCTTCAATTCCTATCCGCTTGACCGGTTCGCCCAGGTTGGTGCCGCAGTGTCAATGCTGGACCGGGCCCATTTTGACCAGAATCGACACAAGGTGATGGAAACGCGCACGCGCTTGGTTGATGAATTGAACGCGCTGGGTCTAGAAGTACTACCCTCGGCGGCCAATTTCATCTTTGCCCGCCACCCTGCTCACGATGGCGCCGAGTTGACGACCAGGCTGCGCGAGCGCAGCATTATTGTGCGGAATTTTAAACTACCCCAGCGCATCGCGCAGTTTCTGCGCATCACGGTCGGAACTGATGCACAATGTGAAGCGCTGGTATCGGCGTTGAAGGAAATCCTGGCCTGATCCCCGTACCGTAAGCTGATTCAGGCCTGGTCCAGAACAGAACAAGACATCGCTCAGTGCATCCATGCGTACCGCTCAAGTTATCCGTAATACCCTGGAAACCCAAATCGCCGTAGTCGTTGATCTGGATGGCAGCGGCAAGGCCAGCCTCAACACCGGGGTCCCGTTCTTTGACCACATGCTCGATCAGATTGCGCGCCACGGGCTGATCGATCTGGATATCCAGGCCAAAGGCGACCTGCATATTGATGCCCATCACAGCGTGGAGGACGTGGGGATCACCCTTGGACAGGCTTTCGCCAAGGCCTTGGGGGACAAGAAGGGCATCCGCCGCTATGGCCATGCCTATGTGCCGCTCGACGAGGCGCTGTCCCGCGTCGTGATTGATCTGTCGGGGCGCCCCGGGCTGCAATATCACGTCGACTTCACCCGCGCCCGGATCGGTGAGTTCGATGTCGATCTGTTTCTCGAATTTTTCCGCGGCTTTGTCAATCACGCTGCCGTGACCCTGCACATCGACAACCTGCGCGGCATCAACGCCCACCACCAGGCAGAAACAATTTTCAAGGCCTTCGGTCGCGCATTGCGCATGGCGGTGGAAGCTGATTCGAGAATGGGAGATGTGTTGCCTTCCACCAAGGGCTCACTGTGATCTCCAAGCCGGATATCGCCGTGATTGATTACGGTATGGGCAACCTTAGATCTGTTTCCAAGGCATTAGAGCACCTGGCTCCGTCGGCTTCGGTGGTCGTCACTTCCGATGCCGCGACCATACTTGCGGCGGAAAGAGTGGTTTTTCCCGGCCAGGGTGCGGCGCCCGACTGCATGCGGGAAATTGACAGGCGCGGCTTGCGCGATGTGATTGTCGAGGCGGCCAAGACGAAACCGTTCCTGGGCATCTGCATGGGCCTGCAGGTCCTGTTCGACCATAGCGAAGAGGGCGACACGCCTTGTCTGGGAATCTTCCCGGGCAGGGTTACGCGGTTTCCGCACAACGCCATGCATGATGACAAGGGTGAAAAACTCAAGGTACCGCACATGGGTTGGAATAACGTGTTCCAGGCCTTGGGCCATCCACTCTGGGCAGGCATTGAGGACGGCAGCCGCTTTTATTTTGTCCACAGCTATTTTGTCCAGCCGACCAGCCCGGAACTGATTGCGGGCCTTGTCCACTATCCTTTCCCATTCACATGTGCGGTAGCCTCGGATAATATCTTTGCTGTGCAGTTTCATCCCGAGAAAAGTGCTGACGCTGGACTCAGCCTGCTGGGCAATTTCATAAGCTGGGATCCCAAAAGCAGGCTTGTTCCCCGCGCTATGGCGACGGGTGCCTGCGCCTAACAATCCCTATTTGCCTTACATATCATGCTGATGATTCCCGCCATCGACCTCAAGGACGGTCATTGTGTGCGCCTGGAACAGGGCGAAATGCACACGGCCACGGTATTTTCCGAACAGCCGGCAGCCATGGCCCGGCACTGGGTGGAGCAGGGGGGGCGGCGCCTGCATCTGGTGGACCTGAATGGCGCGTTTGCCGGCAAACCCGTGAACGAGGAAGCCATCCAGGCGATTGTCAAGGAGTTGGGCGACGAAATTCCGGTGCAACTGGGTGGAGGAATTCGCGACTTGGCCACGATCGAACGTTATCTCGATGACGGCATCCGCTATGTAATCATCGGCACGGCAGCGGTGAAGAACCCCGGTTTTCTGCACGAAGCCTGCGACGCGTTTCCGGGCGATGTGATGGTAGGCTTGGATGCCAGGGATGGCAAGGTGGCGGTGGAGGGCTGG
>JBAWGM010000247.1:0-12900 GCA_049592895.1 Thiobacillaceae bacterium
GGACAGCCAAATTAATCGGCGCCGGGTCAGGGTGCAGGCAGGGTGTTTTTGAAAAAAACAGGGGTTTCCGGTCAAGCACTATGTAGGCCTCAGAATGCTCCTGGGTGACCGGGCCAAGTACGCAGGACTGATCTTCGGCATCACCTTTACCTCATTCCTCGTCACCTTCGCGGCATCGTACTTTACCGGCTTCATGACGCAGGGGTTCGCACTCATCACCGAAAACGGCACGGCCGACGTATGGGTCATGGACCCGGCGGTAAGTTCGGTGGAACAGACGACCAACATGCCCTGGTGGGCGCTGGACCGCGTTCGCAGCATCCCAGGCGTGCAGTCCGCGGTGCCGTTGGTCCTGGGCACGGCGGAGGCGCGCTTTCCGAACGGGCGGTTTCAACCTTTTCAGGTCATCGGCGTGGATGATGCGACCCTTTCTGGCGTGCCTGTTCTGCGAAACGGCGTTTCTTCCACTGCGCTCCGCAAACCGGATGCCGTGGTCGTCGATCCAGGTGGCACGAGCGGTAAGCTCAATACGCCCATTCGAGCTTCCGACCAGTGGCCGCATGACCACCCCCATCTTCAGGTGCCGGCCCGGGAACTGGCACCAGGCGACGAGCTGCTCGTCAACGACCACCGGGTCCTTATAGTAGGGAGATCGGAGGGACTGCCGCGCTATCCGCCACGGCCGATGCTGTATACGACAATGACTAACGCAATGCGCATCATGTTGCCTGAGCGCCGTCGGCTCACATTCGTGCTTGCCACCGCCGCTCCCGGCGTGTCTCCACGCGAACTTGCAACACGCATCGGAGCAAGCACGGGCTTGCGAGCGAGGGCCTCGGCTGATTTCAAGGAGGACACAGTTCGCTGGATTCTGATCAATTCGGAGGATGTGGGCGATATCGCGGCGATGCTCATCATGGCCATGTCGGTGGGTTTCGGAGTGACCGGCGTCATGCTTTACATGTTCACCCAGGAGAACTTGCGGCAATACGCGGTGCTCAGTGCGATGGGCACGACTCCTCGGGTGTTGCTGTCCATGATCTTTGCACAAGCAGGGTTATGCGCCTTGATTGGCACCGGATTGGGCATTGGGCTTTGCGGGCTCATCGGCGAACTTGCCGCGATGGCCGGGTATCCGTTTCGGATAATGTGGTTTACCCCGCTGCTAGGCGGCCTTATGGTCCTGATAGTCAGCATCGTAGCCGCCGCACTCAGCGCGCGCCCGGTATCGAAGCTGCAACCTGTGGTGGTCTTTGCAGGGCGCTGATCTGTAATCGCGGAATCGCCCCGGAGAAGCATCCAGTTGCTTGTGCTTGGCGCGAAAGGGCTTGCTACCGACGAGGCTCACCGACCGCTACGGGGTCGAAAACGCAAATTCGGAAACGTTGGAAGCAGACCTCCCCCAATGACCGGTTGTGAAAGCTGCCGACTGGCCAGTTAGGTCGATGACCAGACGGCCGCGGTGATTACCTTAACCGTCCAAGCTGGCCGCTTGCGCTCAATTGGAACGTAGGAGATGCTTGTCGACTGCAAAGTCAACGTTGACGGTAACTATGGAGGTAACTCCCCGGCGCGACAGGGGATAGAGCTGATAAGCAGTGGTATCCCAGTGGAATATTCGATAGCCCCCGCCTCAATTTTCCATTGAAGTCCGGAAATATCCCAAGTCCAGCGTAACACCGTGATTCTTGTTTGCGTGTCAGCAGTCCAGTGGATGAATAGGAGAGATCGATGGCGGTTACCCGCACTAATCGGGCATGGCGCGTGGGTGGCGTTGTCGCGGCACTGGTCCTTTGCGGGGTCGTCGCGGTGGGGGTGGCCAGATGGCCCGATATTCAGTTTGAATTGGGCTATGCCTACGAATGCGGTAATTTCCATGGCTGGACCCCCGGTTTCGCCCAGGACTACGGGCGGGCGGCCCATTGGCTGGGCCAGGCGTCACGGGCGAACCATCCGAGGGCTCAGTACATGCTGGGCCTCCTCTATGCCCACGGTTGGGGTGTGTCCAGGGACGGCATCCGTGCAGTTGAATGGTTTACCCGATCCGCCGAAAACGGCTACGCCCCTGCCTGCTACCATCTCGGCTGGATGTACCACAAGGGCGACGGCGTGCACCGAGATGAAGACCGTGCAATCCGGTTGATGGAACAGGCGGCCCGCCAGGGCATGGCGGCGGCTCACCTGGCCTTGGGGCGTTTTTATGCGCGCGGCGAAGGGATGTCTGCAGACGCGGTCCAAGCCTTGAAGTACTTTGACCTGGCCGTGCATTTCGCCCGATCCCGGCCCGAACTGTTTGACAACGCAGCATTCGCCGGACGTGCAATCGACGCCCGTGATGCGCTGGCCGCAGTGATGTCCCCGTCCGGGATCGAACAGGGTCAAACGGGTGCGCGCCAGTGGTGGTCTGAGCACTTTCCGATCCGGCCGGGCAACCACGCCGGATATATGTTCTGGCGCCGCTCATAGCTAATGTGTGGGGTCGTTGCTCGCCGGGCGGATTTTCGTTGAGCCTGGCTTCTGGACTTGGCACAGACCGTCAGCGCCACTGTGTGATTGCCCGGGCTCCGAAGCGTCAATTTGAATCGGGAATGGGCTTCTGATCACGGTCTGATCGGCATCGGCATTTCGTCTCTGCCGCTGAACCCTGTTAGACCGCCGGTCCGGTCATCGCATCAGATTGGACAAGGGTTCGTTGGCGGCGCTTCGATCCAGCAGATTCAACTGCTTGATCAGTCTGGCCAGTTCTTCATCCAGCCTGGCCAGCGAATCCGCAGGCATCTTTTCCAGCGCATCGACCATGAGGCCGGTCAGCGGCCGCGGCGCACGTGCAACGGTGTCTCTGCCTTTGTCCGTCAAGCGCAGGCGCACCACTCGCCGGTCCTCCTCACCGCGCAGACGCTCCACCAACCCTGCCCGAGCGAGTTTGTCGAGCAGATTGCTGGCTGTCGAGACGTGCACAGACAGCGCATGGCCCAATTGCGAGACGGTGATATCCGGTGTGTCAGCAATGGTTGCCAGCATCCAGACCTGCGCACCGCCGATTCCGCAGGCCGCCTCCAGCGCCCGTGAATGCTGTCGCACGGCGCCGATGATGAGGCGGAATTTCTGCAAGGTTTCGAGAACAAGCGGAGTAGTCATGAAATGGCTCTGCGTGAAGGAGGGTGGAATGGGTGGCGTGCAATCGGGCAAGTCCGGGTCATCGTAACGGAGGCATCTGGAATAACTTAATGATATTATGCAATAATGTTTTGACTAATATTATCTAACAGAAAATCGCTGTCGGACTTGTGCAGCCAGTCCATCCTACATGGGAGAAACGCTATGACATTCAACCGATATTCCCTGTGTCCAGGCTTTCCGGTGTCGAGCGGATGTGGCGACCGGACCAGGGGGCCCTCCGCCATGTCGCCTATAGCCAGGAAGCTGAGCGACGAACAGATCGCTGCGTTGGCGTCGTGTCCGGAAACCTGAGGCGGCGACTTGCCGGGTAGGGTCGAAACCGCGATGAGACACCCTCCATTTTCCCTTTCGGAAACCGGTACAGCCGGCACCATCCTGCTGTTCGGGGAAGTGCTGATGGACTGCTTTCCGGATCGGGAAGTCCAAGGCGGCGCCGCGCTTAATGTCGCGCATCATTTGCACGGGTTCGGGCGCGGCGTGGGACTCGTTCCGGTGCTGGTCACCCGCCTCGGCAAGGACGATCGGGGCCGCCGCCTGCTGGAAGCTATGCAGGCTGCAGGCTTGCCGATCGATGGCGTGCAGCAGGATTGCCTGCATCCCACGGGCGAGGTTCGAATCTACCTGAATGGCGACGGGCACGGACATCGCTTCGAGATTGTTCCCGGCCAGGCGTGGGATTTCATTCATGCCGACATGGCACGGCTGGTCGGCCTGTCAAGCCGACCGCAATGGCTCTATTTCGGCACCCTGGCGCAACGCGCCGCCGCGCGCCCAGCCTTGCGATCGCTGTTGCAGACCACCCACGCGAGAGGATTCCTCGACGTCAACCTGCGCGATCCCTGGGTGAGCAAGGATGTGCTCCGCTGGTCGTTAGGGAACGCGGATATCGCCAAGATGAACGACGAGGAGTTGCTGCGCATCGCCGACATGATGGAACTTGGCGGCGCCTCGCAAACCGCGCTCGGCATGCGCCTGCTTCACACTTTTGGCATCCGCCAGTTGCTGGTCACCGAGGGCAGGAAGGGCGCCTGGCTGCTGCAAAGCGATGGCGTTTATAGCCACACCGGGCCGACAGCCCCGGTTGTCGGCCAGATCGACAGCGTCGGCGCAGGCGATGGTTTCGCCGCTGTTTTCCTTCTCGGCATGACACAGGGTTGGATGGTAGAAGAGACCCTTGATCGCGCCCATCGCTTCGCCGGAGAAATCTGCCGCCTGCGCGGGGCCATTCCGGACAGCGACGATTTCTACCAGCCATTCATCGCCGAATGGCGGCTTGCGGGAAAGCAGGCACCATGAATCCGCTCCATATTCTGCTGCTGAGCGTTCATGGACTGATTCGCGGCCGTGACCTGGAACTGGGGCGCGATGCCGACACCGGCGGCCAGACCCTGTATGTTGTTGAACTGGCGCGCGCACTGGCGGAGTTGCCGGGAGTGGCCCGCTTGGACTTGATGACCCGGCGCGTGGCGGATCCGCAAGTCGGTTCCGATTACGCTAAGCCCATCGAGGTGCTCGGCCCCAAGGCCCGCATCGTGCGCATCGAGGCGGGGCCCCAGGGTTACATTCGCAAGGAAGACCTTTGGGACCACCTGGATTCCTTCGCCGACAACGCTCTGGCTTTTCTGCGCGCCGAAGGGTTCAGTCCGGACGTCGTCCACAGTCACTACGCCGATGCCGGGTACGTCGGTACCCGCCTGGCCAACCTGCTTGGCGTTCCACTTGTGCATACCGGTCATTCGCTGGGCCGGGTCAAGCGCCGCCGCCTCATTGCCTCCGGTGTCAAGCGGGACGTGATCGAGGCCCGTTACCACATGGCGCGGCGGGTGGAGGCGGAGGAGCTGACCCTCGGGTCGGCCTCCCTGGTGATCGCTTCCACCGCCAACGAGATCGAGGAACAATACGGCCTGTATGACCACTATCAGCCCGAGCAGATGCGGGTCATTCCGCCCGGCACCGACCTGAAGCGCTTCATGCCGCCGGACGGCAGCGAACAGCACGCACCCATCGCCGCCGAAGTGGCCCGCTTCCTCAACGATCCCGCGAAGACCATGATCCTCGCCGTGTCGCGTCCGGACGAGCGCAAGAACATCGCCACCCTGATCCAGGCCTACGGCGAGTCGGCGGAACTGCAAGACATGGCGAACCTAGTGGTGGTCGCGGGCAACCGCGACGACATTCGCGACCTGGACAGCGGCGCCCAGGCCGTTCTGGGCGATCTGCTGCTGGATATCGACCGCTACGATCTTTACGGCAAGGTGGCTTATCCCAAACACCACAGGCGCGAGGAAGTCCCCGTCATGTATCGGCTGGCGGCGGCTTCCGGCGGCGTGTTCGTCAATCCGGCCCTGACCGAGCCTTTCGGTCTGACCCTGATCGAGGCGGCAGCCAGCGGTCTGCCCATTGTCGCCACCTCGGACGGCGGGCCCCAGGACATCGTCGCCAACTGCCACAACGGCTACCTGGTTGACCCGCTCAGCCCGGAAGATATGGCAGCGGCCCTGCTGGAAACGATGACGGATGAGGACAAGTGGGCGCATCTCGCGCGGGAGGGCCTGCGAGGCGTAAAGCGGCATTACTCCTGGCAGGCCCACGCCGAGACCTACCTGGCCGCCGTCAAACCGCTGCTGGAACAGGGAAGACCGGCCCGCACGCCGCCGCCGCGCCGGCCCAAGCTGTATCACGACCGGGCCCTTTTCACGGACCTGGATCAGAACCTGCTGGGCGATCCGCGATCCCTGGCGGACTTTGTCAGGCTCGTGCGGGAACATCGAAAATGCGCCAGCTTCGGCATCGCCACCGGGCGTTCGCTGGAATCGGCTCTCAAGGTCATGCGTCGGTACGGTATCCCCATGCCGGATGTGCTCATCACCAGTCTGGGCGCCGAGATCCACTTCGCGCCGGAATACACCGTTGACCAGGCCTGGGCCCGGCACGTCGACCACCTCTGGACCCCCGCGATCGTGCGCGCGGTCCTGGACGAGCTGCCGGGCCTGAAGCGCCAGTCCAAGGATGATCAGGGCCGCTTCAAGATCAGTTATTACATCGACCCCCAGATCGCTCCGTCGCTGGAGGAAATCAACCGGCTCCTGCATCAGGGCGACCAGACCGTGAACGCAACGTTGTCCTTCGGACAGTATCTGGATGTGCTGCCGATCCGCGCCTCCAAGGGCTTTGCGGTGCGCTGGTTCGCGGACCAGTGGGGCGTGCCGCTGGAACAGATCCTGGTCGCCGGCGGTTCCGGTTCCGACGAGGACATGATGCGCGGCAACACCCTGGCGGTGGTGGTGGCCAATCGCCACAACGATGAGCTGCGCGCCCTGGCCGAGGTGGAGCGCATCTATTTCGCCCAGGCCGGATATGCTCAGGGCATCCTGGAGGCCATCGAGTACTACGATTTCTATCGCGCTTGTCGGGTGCCGCTGAAAGAGGCTGTCTGAATGGACGCGCTCATCCTGCTCGCCACCGACCTGGATCGCACCCTGTTGCCCAACGGCAGCCAGCCGGAATCCCCTTTGGCACGCCCTCTGTTTAGCCGCCTGGTCGCGCGGCCCGAGATCCGGCTCGCCTACGTAACCGGGCGCCATCGCGAACTGGTGGAGGCGGCCATGGCCGAGTACGAACTGCCCCGGCCCGATTTCGTCATCGCCGACGTCGGCACCAGCCTGCATGAAGTCCGCGCCGACGACTGGCATCAGATACAGGACTGGCAGCAGGCCATCGCTGGCGACTGGGCAGGTCGCAGCCGCGCGGAGCTGGCCACGATTGTGGAAGATATTCCCGGCCTGCGCCTGCAGGAGGCAGCGAAGCAGGGAGCCTGCAAGCTGAGCTATTACGCTGCGCCGCTGGCCGACCCAACTGAACTTCTGAGCCGCGTCCGGGAGCGCCTGGCGGCCAGCGGCGCCCGCGTCAATCTGGTGTGGAGCGTCGACGAAACCACGGCCACCGGCCTGCTGGACGTGTTGCCCGCTTCCGCCAGCAAGCTCCACGCCCTGGAATTCCTGCGCGCGCGGCTGGGCGTCCCGATCAGTCGCACCGTGTTCGCCGGCGACAGCGGCAACGACATGGAAGTCCTGGTCAGCGGCATTCCCTCGGTGCTGGTCGCCAATGCCCAGGCGTCGGTTCGGGCAGAAGCAGTGACGCAGGCGGAAGCCTCAAAGCTTTACCTCGCCCGCGGCGGACTGCTCGGCATGAACGGGAATTACAGCGCCGGCCTTCTCGAAGGCGTCGTTCACTTCATTCCCGCGACCCGTGCCTGGCTGGAGTTGGAGGACGACGCGCCGGAAGAAGCGGCGAGCACACTTGCTGACGGCCCGACCCGACCTGCGCCTGATCGGAACTGATCGGCAACCCGGATTATTCATGTACGAGCAAGCTTCCCACTCCCTGCTGAATGAGATCCTGACCAGGCTGAAACCCGAGATCGGGAACCAGCGATTGCGGCATTTCTATACCCGGCTCGGGGCGAATTTCTACGCCATTCATTCCCTGTTCAAGCTGCTCTACGGCGAGCGTCCCGATTTCAAGGAACAGATGGTCAGCCTGGTCGAAACGCTTGCTTTACGCTACATGGAACGGCCGCCTGCGCTGCGCAAATCGGATCTGGCGCGGGAAAAGGACTACAACTGGTTCCTCAGCCAGAAGTGGGTCGCCATGGCGCTGTACTGCGACCGTTTCGCGGACGACCTGAAAGGCCTGCGTGCGAATCTGCCCTACCTGCAGGAACTGGGCATCAATCTGCTGCACGTCATGCCCATGCTCGACTGCCCGCCGGACCGCAGCGACGGCGGTTATGCGGTACGCGATTTCTATAAGATCGATCCCCGTTTCGGAACCACCGAGGATGTCGAGGCGCTGGCAGCCACGCTCAAGCGGCGCGACATGCTGCTGGTCCTCGATGTCGTGGTCAACCACACTTCCAATGAACATGAATGGGCACGGCGGGCGCGCAAGGGCGAAAGGAAATACCAGGATTACTACTTCGTCTTCGACAACCGCGAGATCCCGGACATCTATGAGGAAACCATGCCGGAAATCTTTCCGGCCATTGCGCCCGGCAACTTCACCTGGGACGAGGAAATGGGCAAATGGGTGATGACCGTGTTCAACAACTATCAGTGGGATCTGAACTTCCGCAACCCGGCGGTGTTGATCGAGATGATCGACATCATCCTGTTTTGGGCGAACCGGGGCGCGGATATCCTGCGTCTCGACGCGGTGGCTTTTCTTTGGAAGAAGATGGGCAGCGTCTGCCAGAACGAGCGCGAGGCGCATCTGCTGCTGCAGTTGATGAAGGATTGCTGCCAGGTGACCGCTCCGGGCGTGCTGTTCATCGCGGAAGCGATCGTGGCGCCGAGTGAAATTTCCAAGTATTTCGGCGAGGACGCGATCAATGCCAAGGAGTGCGAGATTGCCTACAACGCCACGCTCATGGCGCTGCTCTGGGATGCGGTGGCGACAAAGAATGCCGCTCTGCTCAACCAGGGCATCAAGAATCTTCCCGCCAAGCTGGAACGGGCGACCTGGCTCAACTACGCGCGCTGCCATGACGACATCGGGCTGGGATTCGCCGACAGCGACATCGTGCTGGCCGGCTACGACCCGGCCCCCCACCGGCGCTTCATCCTTGATTACTTCACCGGCCGGTTTCCGAGCTCGCCCGCCAGGGGCCTGCCGTTTGGCGATAACCCGAAAACGGGCGACGCGCGCATCTCGGGCTCGCTCGCCTCGCTGGTCGGGCTGGAGTCCGCGCTGGAAAGCGGCGATGAAGCAGCCATCGACGCCGCGATCAAGACCATCGTGCTGCTGCACAGCGTAATCCTGTCGTTCGGCGGCATACCGCTGCTCTACTACGGCGACGCGATCGGCACGCTCAACAGCCTGGAATACCTCGCGGACCCTACCCAGGCCGCCGACAATCGCTGGATGCATCGTTCGCATTTCGACTGGAACAAGGCCAAAAAACGGCACCAGCCCGGGACGGTCGAGCAGCGGATCTTCAGCACCCTGAAAAAGATGATCGCGCTGCGCAAGGAGACGCCGGCGTTCGCGGATTTCGACAACCGTCAATTGCTGGCGGTGGACAACCCAAACCTGCTGGTCTTTTCCCGCAGCGATTCACAACTCAGCCGCAACCGGGTGCTGGTGACCGTCAACTTCAGCAACGAGGCGCAGACGCTTTCAGTCGACGCGTTGCGGTCGTATGGCTTCTTCCAGGCGGGCCCGATGAACGATCTTTGCGCGGGCACGCGTGTCCAGGCGGATAACGATGCGGTCATCCTGCCGCCGCTGTCCTGTCAATGGCTTACTGACTGAAGCACAGGTGAGAAACCGGATCGTGCGGGCAATTTCTGCCTTGGTCCGTCTCAATGCCTATGCGAATCAACAAATGGAGGTGCGAGCATGGATTTGACCGCGATATTGCATAATGAGCTCGGCGAGTGGAACGACCTGGCGCGGACGCTGTTTCGCATCATCATCATCCTCATCATCGCCTGGGTCATGCTGGCGCTGTCCAGCAAGCTCATTCCCGCGCTGCGCAAGCAGTTGCAAAGGCGCACCGACGACCTTGAACAGCAGAGGCGCCTGGAAACCCTCGGCCGCGTCTTGCGCTACACCGCCGCAGTGATCATCACCTTGATCACCGGCATGCTGGTGCTTTCACAAGTCGGCATCTCCATCGCCCCCATCCTGGCTTCCGCCGGCGTCGTCGGTCTCGCCATCGGATTTGGCGCGCAGAGTCTGGTCAAGGATTACTTCACCGGATTGTTCCTGCTCCTGGAAAACCAGATCCGCCAAGGCGACGTCGTGGAAGTGGCGGGCCTGGGCGGCCTGGTGGAGGAAATCACGCTGCGCCACATCCGCCTGCGCGACTACGAAGGCAGCGTCCATTTCATCCCCAACAGCGCCGTCACCACCGTCACCAATCGCAGCCGCGGCTACGCCTATGCGCTGGTCGACATCGGCGTCGCCTATCGCGAGAACCTCGAGGAGGTGTTCGAAGTGATCCGCAAGGTCGCAACGGCGATGCGCGCGGATGAAACCCTGGGCCCGCTGATCCTGGAAGAACTCGATCTTGCCGGCGTCGACGCGTGGGCCGATTCCGCGGTGACGATCCGGTTCCGCATCAAGGTACTGCCGCTGCAGCAGTGGACGGTGAAACGCGCCTTCCTGCTGCGTCTCAAGAAGGAATTCGACCGTCTCGGCATCGAAATCCCGTTTCCACACCTCACCCTCTACCCCGGCCAAACCAAGGACGGGAGCGCTCCGCCACTTTTTCTGGCGCGCCAAAAATGAAATGGGATCGTGACAGGCAGGAATCCCTCGCGCTTTGCCCAATAGCGCCCATACTGGTTAAATTATCGCCTATGGCCCCATCGGGGCCGACCAGAATAGTTCGGCCATTACTTCCCTTATGTTTGAACAAGCCTTCAGGAACATCGATGACGTCCTCTGGAAAGAGGCCGGTTGTACCACTGAGCTGGACTACACCGAACAGACCTCCTGGCTGCTGTTCCTGAAATACCTGGATGGTCTGGAGCAGGACAAGCCGGTGGAGGCTGAACTGGAGGGGAAGAAGTATTCCTTCATCCTCGACAAGCCCTACCGTTGGGAAAGCTGGGCCGCGCCCAGGGACGACTTGCGCGTCTTCGTGGACACCAAGCTCTTCCCCTACCTGCACGGCTTCAAGCAGAAGGCCAGCGGGCCGAACACCATCGAGTACAAGATCGGCGAGATTTTCGGCGAGATCAAGAACAAGATCCACAGCGGCTACAACCTGCGCGAGATCATCGACCACATCGACGAACTGCGCTTTCGCTCCCAGACCGAGAAGCATGAGCTGTCGCACCTGTACGAAGCCAAGATCAGGAACATGGGCAACGCGGGGCGCAACGGCGGCGAGTATTACGCCCCGCGCGCGCTGATCCGCGCCATCGTGCAGGTGGTCAAGCCCAGGATCGGCGAGCGCATTTACGACGGCGCCGTCGGGTCGGCCGGCTTTTTGTGCGAGTCTTTCGAGTACCTCAAAAATTCCGTTCGTCCTGAGTTTGTCGAAGGACAAGTCCGTCCGGGCATCACCACCAGCAATCTAAAGACGCTGCAAACCCGCACCTTCTACGGCAAGGAAAAGAAGTCGCTGGCCTACGTCATCGCCATCATGAATATGATCCTGCATGGCATCGAGGCGCCGAACATCATCCACACCAACACCCTGGCCGAGAACCTGGCCGACATCCAGGACAAGGATCGCTTCGACGTGATCCTGGCCAATCCGCCCTTCGGTGGCAAGGAACGCAAGGAAGTCCAGCAGAACTTCCCCATCCGCACTGGCGAAACGGCCTTCCTGTTCCTCCAGCACTTCATCAAGATGCTCAAGGCCGACGGCCGTGCGGGCGTGGTGATCAAGAACACTTTTCTGTCCAACACCGACAACGCCTCGGTGAGCCTTCGCAAGCTGTTGCTGGAAAGCTGCAATCTGCACACCGTCCTCGACTGCCCTGGCGGCACGTTCCAGGGCGCGGGTGTGAAGACCGTGGTGCTGTTCTTCGAGAAGGGCGCGCCGACGCGCAAGGTCTGGTACTACCAACTCGATCCCGGCCGCAAGTTGGGCAAGACCAACCCGCTCAAAGATGCTGACCTCGCCGAGTTCGTGAAACTGCAAAAGACCCATGCCGACTCGCCGAAAAGCTGGAGCGTGGACGCCAAGAGCGTCGACCCGACGACCTTCGACCTGTCGGTGAAGAACCCCAACGGCGGCGAGGCAATCGCGCACCGAAGTCCGCAGGCCATCATGGACGAGATCGCGGCGCTGGATGCGGAGAGCGCGGCGGTGCTGCAAACAATACGGGGGTTGCTGTGAATGCGCTTGCCCCACCACCGTTCGCCCTGAGCCCTTCGCCACCGTTCGCCCTGAGCTTGTGGTTCGACAAGCTCACCATGATAGGAATTGTGACTCCGTTCGCCCTGAGCTTGTCGAAGGGCTGTTGGCAGAGGAGCGATTGATGGCCTTCTGGGTTTATATCCTCCGCTGCGCCGATGGCAGCTACTACACCGGTCATACCCATAATCTCGAAAAACGGATCGGCGAGCACACCAGCGGCGCAATCGCCAGTTGCTACACGTTCAAGCGCCGACCTCTGGAATTGGTGTTTTCCCAGGACTTTCCAACCCGAGAAGAAGCCTTGTCTTCCGAACAACAGATCAAAGGCTGGAGCAGAAAAAAGAAGGAAGCCATGATGCGGGGCGATTGGTCCGGGATATCTCGTCTCGCCAAATCGTCCAATACCGTTCAGGCTGAGATACAACCGTGAACGAAGCCGAAACCCGAGCCGAACACATCGACCGCGCCCTGAAAGCCGCTGATGGCGACCGTGCCATCGAAACTTCACCACTTGAGCAGCAGTCCTTGAGTTGTTGCATGTAACGTAAAGGCGGGCTATTATTGTTTCATGTAACACTGATTTTTAGAGGTTTTCATGAGATCAAGTACATCAGCGCGAGTGCAGAAGCATCGTGCTGCGCTGCGGGCTTCCGGGCTGCGCCCGGTGCAGATTTGGGTGCCGGATACGCGGCGCGCGGGCTTTGCCGAGGAGTGTCGCCGTCAGTCGCAGTTATTGCATGGCGACGCGCATGAACGGGAAATTGCGGACTGGCTTGAGGCAGCAGGCGACCGCGAAGGCTGGCAGTGAGGCGTGGCGACCTAATAACAGTGGCCTTGCAGGG
>JBAWGM010000248.1:0-2825 GCA_049592895.1 Thiobacillaceae bacterium
GCACCATGCCATCCTGACTCTGGCAGGCTTGACTATCCTGTCTTCAGTGTCTTTCTGGTCATTGCGGGCTGAAGATGGCGAGAGCGTCAGTCGGGCTCACTTGCGCGAAGCGTAATGTGTGGAGTCCAGGCATCATGAACCATTCGGTAAGTTGGCCGACAAAGAATACTATAGTCAAGTGCTACCTCGATTCCTAAGTGCGATAGCGCACGGACGGCCGAACAGAATGTTTATAGTGTTACTTTCAGTAAGACGACAATGGAGACCACGATGTATCCGCAACACTCAAATGACTCAGTTGACTTCGCACCAAATGAGATCAGGTCGCGAAGGATGCTGCCCAAACAAGCCCGACATTTGTTTAAGCTAGCGCTGCTCGCCGCACTTCTGGGCGTTGCGAGTGCGGCGCCGGCTATGGCCTCACCACTCCTGTTGCCAGCGATTGTTGAGCCCGCCAGCCAAGAGCATCACGTCGGCAAAGTGATCTTTGTTGAACTGGTGACGCCGGACCTCGCCGCCGCCAAGCAGTTCTATGCGGGATTGTTTGGCTGGACATTTCGCGATATTCAGGCCGGCAAGACGGAGTACGCCGAGGCCTCTCTCGACGGTCGCCCAGTGGGAGGACTGATTCAACGGGCTGTACCGGCGGGCGAACACCGGCAGCCTGCGTGGCTAAGCTTCATCGCCGTGCGCGATGTCGATGCGGCCAAAGAAATTGCGCTACAACGTGGCGCAAAGGTGCTGTTCGAGCCGCACAGCATCCCTGACCGTGGTCGCGAAGCCGTCCTCGCGGATCCCCAGGGGGCTGTTTTTGCGGTCCTCGCATCCAGTAGCGGAGATCCACCCGACCTCCTCGCCGCACCCGGGGAATGGATTTGGAGTTCGCTCATCACGAAGGATCCGGACACCGACGCCGCGTTCTACCAGACACTATTCGACTATGAAGTCTTCGATTTGCCCTCTGCCGATGGGGCCCAACACCTCATGCTCGCGTCCCACAACTATGCTCGCGCGAGCGCGAATTCGCTGCCTGCGAACAGGCCCAATATGCATTCCCACTGGCTCAATTTCGTACGCGTTGAAGATGCCGTCAAGATGACTGCAAAGGCGGTGGCGCTCGGCGGCCGCGTGCTGGTCGAACCGCGGCTTGATCGCCATGGCGGCAAGGTCGCCGTCGTCGCCGACCCTCTGGGGGCACCCTTCGGACTGCTCGAATGGCCGGACACTGAGAGTAAAGAGGTGACCAAATGAATATGTTACGCGTACGCTGGCCGACGATCGCTGTCGTGATCGGGCTGTTCGCAGTCCTGTCGTCCGGCTGCGCCGTGACTGCTGGGGGATATGGATACGACAGCGGCGTGGGCGTCGGCATCGGGCTGAATTACTATGAACCCTACGGGGTCGACTACGGTGGCTGGGGACCTGGCTACGCGGTAGGACCGGTTCGCGGTGGTGGCTACCGCGAGGACCACGGCGGTAGGCAGCCAGCCCCGCATGCTTACCGATCGGCGCCTGTGTCCCGCTCGGCGCCGTCCATTCCGTCGCGTTCACGCTCTGGCGGCTGGCCACCGCGCTAGTCGCTTGACGAACACGCGTTGCCTGCAATAGACGTCAGCTACCGACTATTCCAGCGTGATCGAATCCGACGTGCCCATCATCGTGCAGCACACCCGCCTCGATTCGCGCCGCGCCGACCTCGCGCTGCTGACCACCATCGCCTATGGTGAGAATCGAAGGAGAAAACCATGAAGACCGAATTGAGCCTGTCGGAAATCGGCTTGATCGCCGCCACGCGCGGTATGCTCGGCGCCGGCGTCGGCCTGCTTGTGGCCGATCTGCTGAGCGCGGAACAACGTAGGTCCATAGGCTGGACCCTGGTTGCCGTCGGCGCGGTGACCACCGTGCCGCTGGTGCTGAATGTGCTGGGCAAGCGCACGGACAAGTAGCGGCCATCGCGACGCGAGCCGCCACGTGGGACTGCTCGCGTTACATCGATTTGCCATCGCCCGAAGCTGGATAGGCGCCGACCGGGTTTGGCCTTAGTGGAGCGTGTCCGCGGGCTCGCTTGAGTTGGATTCCCGGCTTAGCACGGCGTTTTGACCCATTAGTCTCGGTCGGGTCCGCCCGACTGACATAAACCATAGAATCTTGTATGGTTGGGGTGGTGTTATCGGCATTCTTCTGCAACATTGAAGAAGCCGGGGTGGAGGGGCCGATGGCAGCATCTGCTTTCCTTCGCGAGAGACAGACGTCCATAGAATTCCCCCACCCACACCGCTAGCGTCGATGAGGAATCTAGCGGCTAGGACCGCCGATTTGACCGCAAGCTTACGCAGGTGTGTTTCACCCCAGCAATCTTTAGCTTAATCATGGGAGATACATCATGCAAACCCCATCTGTAGTGCTCAACATTGGTTCCGATGTCGCCAAGGACGAGATCGTGGTGGCTTGTTCGGAAGGAAGCTTCCCGGTGCGCAAGATCACCAATCAGCGGGCGGCGGTGACAGCCTTTCTCAAGGATCTGCCCGCGGGCAGTCGCATCGGCATGGAATCGACCGGTATCTATCACGAGCTGTTAGCCGAAACTGCCCACAAGCTTGGCTTAGTCGTCTTTGTCCTCAATCCCAAGGATGCCCACCACTATGCCAAAGGCGTCGGGCAGCGTGGCAAGACCGATCGTGTCGATGCCCAGCTCATCGCCCGCATGATCGACCACGAGCACGCAAAGCTGCATCCCTGGATCCCACCGACACCGGAGCAACGCGAGATTGATCGACTGCTCAAGCGCCGCGCTACACTAAGCCGCCTCCGCGCAGCACTCGGCC
>JBAWGM010000249.1:0-1505 GCA_049592895.1 Thiobacillaceae bacterium
CCTGCGCGCAGCCGTCGAAAAGGATCCTTACTATTCAGCAGCTTGGAAAGTGCTGGGCAAAGCCTTGGCTGATTCAGGTCAACCAAGGGAGGCTCTTGACTGTTATCACCAAGGCATCGCGGTCGCCGAAGCCCGGGGCGACATTCAGGCCGCAAAAGAAATGAGGGTGTTCGTCCGGCGCCTGGAGCGCAACTCCGATTCCGCCTAGACCATCTTCGGCGCTAATTTGGCTGCTTGGCCATGCTGCTCCGGGAATGGCAAGCCGAGACAAGAAACTTGGCATCGAACTCACGGGCTGAAAGGTAACCAAAAACCAACTCAGGTCAGCAGGATGACAACTTGAAAAGCTGCTTTCGGTGAATTGGGAACGACCGTTGTGAACTAATTAGCTGACGGATAAAAAGAAGGCTTGAATGACGGAATCGCGCCCTGAGGCACTCCGTCAAGTGATATTTGCAGATTCCAAGTAGTTGGCCAGCAGGGGCGATCCGCGTCACCTTAACGCTTTAAGATAGACAGATTCGTCATAGGGAGTGCGTGTCTCCCAGCACCGATAGAGGATTCGTATCCACTTAAACGCCAAGGCGCGCACTGCTACCCGATGAGAGCATCCTTTGTTGCGTTGTTGGGGGCAAGACCGATCGTGTCGACGCCGAGCTGCTCGCTCGAATGATCGCCCACGAACACACCAAGCTGCACGCCTGGACCCCACCCACCCCGCAGCAACGGGAAATTGATCGGCTGCTAAAACGCCGCGCCAAGCTGAGTTCCTTGCGTCAGGCACTCGCCATGTCGCTCAAGGGGCTGGACGGATTCGGCGCCGATCTCAAGGCGCTGAGAGCGCGCTTCGATCAGGTGATCGCCCGTATCGACCAGCGAGTCAAGACACTGGTCGAGGCCAGCCCCGATCGCAAACAGCACGTCACGCACTTGCGAACGATCTACGGTGTCGGCCCGGTAGTCAGCGCTGCGCTGGTGAACACCCTCGAGCGTGTGCCCCTGAAGAGCGCAGATGCCTTCGTCGCGTTCACCGGCCTGGATCCCCGTCCGGATGAGTCGGGAAAGCATCGCGGCAAACGGCACCTCTCCAAACGCGGGCCAGCCGACCTGCGCCGGTTGCTCTACGTGGCCGCCATGTCGGCTAAGAAGACGAACGCATGGAAGCCGCTCTATGAGCATTACCGGGCAAAGGGCCTATCCAGCACAGCAACACTCGTTATCCTGGCCCGGCGTATTGCCCGGACTGCCTGGTCTATGTATACCTACAAGACCGCATTCGATCCTACGCGTCTTGCAAAGGCCTTGACGTGAACCATAGAATCTTCCTGAGTCGGCCAACTTCCGCTTCGGTCGAAAGCCGTCTCTTGCACATTCTCAACGCGACTTTCCGCACGAAATTCCTGTAAGCCAGTAATATCGCCCCAATGGCCAAATCTATTGACCCCTTCAAAGGCACCGAATCTCTGATCACCGTGCGCGACTGGCTGCGCTTTGCAGTGTCGCGT
>JBAWGM010000250.1:0-2595 GCA_049592895.1 Thiobacillaceae bacterium
GGCTGACCTACCGCCGCACCAACCATGACAACTTCCACGTTCGCGGCTACAAGGAAGAAGGCACCATCACCACGCCGTTCGACATGACGGTGCTGAACGATCTGGACCGCTTCCACCTGGTAATGGACGCCATCGACCGCCTGCCGCAGACCGGCGACAAGGGCATCTACCTGAAGCAGCAGCTCAAGGACAAGCTGATCGAGCACAAGCAGTACATCGACAAGCACGGTCAGGACATGCCGGAGATTCGCGACTGGAAGTGGGGAAAGGGCTGAAGCGCAAAAGAACGATCAACGATAACTTACAAGCATCTGATTTCTGGAGCTCAAAATGTCTCAACAAAACGCAAATGACGTAGCGGGGCAAATCATCCTGGTCGCGGTCTGACGACGAAGCCAAGGCCCAACACGCCATCGAGCAACTGCGCGACAAGGGTGTCGCCCTGGATATGCTCTCCGTTCTTGGCCGTGTTCATGCATCGGGCGACGATGTGCTCGGCATCTACTACACGGGCATGGGCTCCCGGGTCGAGGCCTGGGCAAAACAGGGCGCGCTCTGGGGGTTGCTGGCAGGCGCGGCCGCCATGTTTGTGATGCCGGTGGTGGGGCCGATATTCGCGGCCGGTCCCATCGTCGAGACCATCGTTGCCACATTGGGCGGCGGCATTGCCGGCGCGGCAGCCGGTGGCACCATGGGCGGTGCCGGGATGGCGGGCGCCGCTGCCCTGACCCATCTGGCCTCGGTCATGCACCGCATGGGCATCCCGCAGGACCAGCTCGACCACCTGCATCAGGCCATCGCGGATGGCCACTTCGTCCTTCTGGTGAGAGAGGCCGCGGATCAGATTCAGCCCTGGCTGGACGTGATTCGTAAGAGCGAAGCCAGAGAAGTGATGAAGCTTCCCTATAAAAGCCTTGTGGAGGCACTTTGAAGCCGTTTACCGGATAGCCAAAAGCCAGATCAACGGTGCGCGATTCCTCACCGTAAACCGTTTTCTGAATTCCTGGCTAAAGCGAACCTATACATGATGGAGATTCGCGACTGGAAATGGAAAGGATGACGCCGAGATGGCACTGCGACTGATCGAGATGGTGTTGAAGGAGAAGGACAGCGGCGAAGTCCGCGAGCTTCTCAAGGAACACAAGGTGCTTGAACACCGCCAAATCCGGCTGCCGGATGAGGAAGTGCTGGTGCGGATTCTGCTGGACGCGGAACAGATCGAGGCGGTGCTGGATGTATTGGAGAACCGGTACACCGCTGAGGAAGGCAACCGGGTGGTGATTTTGCCTGTCGAAGCGACATTGCCGCGCGCCCAAGCGGAACCGGAACCCGAACCGGCCGCCACGCCAGAACAAGCGCCGGCTGAGGAAGAGCCGCCGCAGCGGATCGGCCGTGAGGAGTTGTACGAGGACATCAAGGACGCCGCGCGCTGGTCGCGGGTCTATCTGGCGATGGTGGTGTTGTCCACCATCGTGGCGGCCATCGGCCTGTATTACAGCAGCGTGGCGATCATCATCGGCGCGATGGTGATCGCGCCCTTGCTCGGACCGAACATGGCCATGGCGCTCGCCACTACATTGGGTGACCTGCCGTTGCTGTGGCGCGCGCTGAAGTTGAGCCTGGCCGGGATCGGGACGACGATGGCGCTGTCGGTAGTCCTCGGCGTGCTGCTGCAGGTGAACCCGGCATCGCCCGAAGTCGCGTCGCGCAATGGGGTGGCGCTGGGCGACGTCGCGGTCGCCCTGGCATCGGGCGCGGCGGGCGCGCTGGCGTTTACGACGGGTGTGTCGGCGACGCTGATCGGTGTGATGGTGGCGGTGGCGTTGTTGCCTCCGCTGGTGACCTTCGGCCTGCTGTTGGGCGGCGGGCATCTGGCGATGGCCACCGGCGCGTTGTCGCTGTTTCTGATGAACCTGATCTGCGTCAACCTGGCCGGCGTGACCACATTTCTGGTGCAGGGCATTCGCCCCGCAACCTGGTGGGGAAAGGATCGTGCCGTGAAAGCCACGCGCATCGCCCTCGTACTGTGGGCGGCGCTGCTGGCGGCGTTGATCGGCCTGATCCTGCTGTTGCGAAAGACCTGAATGAACTTCTTTTCCCTGGTCAGCACCCTGGTTGCCCTCGCGGCCGCCTCGATCTACATCAATTACCGCTACATCAGGTTGCCGACGATGATCGGCGTCATGCTGGTGGCCTGGGTCGGGTCGCTGGCGCTGATTCGTGCTGCCGATCGAACGTGGCTGGCTGGCGGCCGGACTCCTCGCGATACCGATCGCGCTGGCGGCGCGCTGGCTGAGCGTCGCGGGAATCATCGGGCCCCTCAGTCAGGTGACGGCGCAATCGCAAGAACGCACAGGACCTGTGGCATAGCAAAGACAGGAGAATAGCCATTATGGAACCCAATGCCGACCCACCCAAGGTGCCCGAATCGAAGCCGGCGCAAGATGAGGTAGCCAAGAAGGCATATGACCTCTATCTGAAGGAAGGCCGTCCGCAAGGCCATGCCGAGCAGAACTGGTTGGAGGCGGAAGCTCAATTGCAGCACACCGAATCCAAGCATCCTGACCACCGCGACCATCATGCCCACATGGCGGC
>JBAWGM010000251.1:0-5661 GCA_049592895.1 Thiobacillaceae bacterium
CCGGCCCGGCGATGGTTATGGGCTGGTCCGGCCGACCCATTAATTCATGGACTAACAACCCGCGCGTATAGCTACCCGGTGACAGCTGCAGCGTATCCCCAGGGGAAAGCGATTGAACTAATTCGACATAGTTCTCCGGGATCCCCTGGATAACGCGCGCCCCAGCAAACCCTGCCCAGATCAATAGCGCGATCGCCAGCGCGCCGGCAATGGCCACCGACGTGGAGTTAAATTTGTTCAGTGCCGATCGCATCGCCATAGCCCTGTTCGAGCAGTTGGCGCTTCAGTTTTTCAGTCAGGCTGTGCACGCTCTGTCTGCCGGTATCCACAACAATATCAGCCACTTCCCGATAAAGCGGGTCCCGGGTTTGGTACAATTCCTTCAGTGTTAGCAGGCGATTGCTGGTTTGCAGCAGGGGGCGATTTTTGTCATGGCGGGTGCGCTGGTAAAGGTCTTCCGGACGGCCGTGCAGGTAAATTACGGTGCCACGGGACTTGAGTCGTTCCCGATTGCTTGCGGTCATAACGGCCCCGCCTCCGGTTGCCAGAACAATGTCGTGCTGGAGGGTCAGGCCATCAAGGGTTTCCTCTTCGCGTTTGCGGAAACCGGCCTCGCCCTCGATCTCGAATATGACGGGAATGCGAACGCCCGTTCGCTCTTCGAGCGCATGGTCCGCATCACAGAATGTCTTATCAAGTTGCCTGGCAAGGGCTTTCCCGATGGTGGTCTTGCCCGCCCCCATCAGCCCCACCAGAAAAATGTTGTCAAGCTTGCCCATGCCCGCATTGTAGCGGACATGGGCAGTTGAGGATTAGCGCAGAGACATGCGCTCGTCAAGAACGCGAGGAGTCAGGAAGATAAGAAGTTCCACCTTCTGCTCCTCCTTGTGGTTATTCTTGAACAGGTTGCCAAAGAAGGGAATGTCACCCAAGAACGGTACTTTCTGAATATCTTCGCGCTTGATGGTCTCGTATATTCCTCCCAACACAGCGGTTTCCCCATTGTTGACACGGACCTGGGTCTTGACGCGTTTGTTGGCGATCACTGGCAAGGAGTCAGCCGTCACTGTCGTTATGGTCGACGACACTGAATCTTTCTGAACTTCGACAGTCATGACAACAGAGTCGTTGTTCAGGACCTGCGGATCGACCAACAGGCAAAGCAGCACATCCTTGAAAGTAACCGTCTGAGTGACGGTGCCGCCAGTCGCCGTTGTCGTAATGTAGGGAATGGATGAGCCTTGCAGAATTGCCGCAGGTCGGCCATTCGAGGTAACCACGCGCGGATTGGAGATGATCTTGCCGCGGCCATCCGCCTCCAATGCCTGAAGCTCCAGGCTGATAAGATTGCCTGTGGCGGCATTCAACAGCGTCAGGCCTATGGCTGCGGGTGTGCCGCCCGCCGTCAGTGCGGGTGCGCCCAAGGATACATGGTTCACGAGACTGATCGGACCCGGGGGAGTAACGAGAGAAGAGTTGGCATTACCGACAGAAGACAGTTGGTCTCCGCCGATACCAATGCCAACTCGGTGTTTCCCGCCACCCACTTCTTCACTGATACCCGTACCCAACTTAATGCCCAACGTACGGCCGAACTCTTCATCTGCTATTACAATCCGGGCATCGATCATTACCTGCTTGGCGGGAACGTCGATCTTGGCGAGCAGTTGACGGACCTCGTCAATTTTTCTGGCCGTATCATTGATAATTAGGGTGTTGGTCTTCAGTTCATAGCTTGCCCGACCACGCTTGGACAGGATTTTCTGGTCAGTCGCTCCCTGTTGTGTCTGGGCTGACTGTGCGGCTCCGGTGATACCTACCGCTGTCGTCGAGCAGGTTGCCTTGTTTTCTGCGGAGTTCTGCCCGGAATTTGTTCCTGTGTTTCCATACAGCATCGCTTGGGCTTCATCCGCACGCAGATAATTGAGCGTAATGTATTCTGTAACCAATGGCTCCAGGTCATCCACTGCGGCCTTGCCCTCAAGTTCCAGCTTCTCCTTGGTCAACAATTCATCCTTGGGTGCAATCCAGATTACGTTGCCATTGACCCGCTTGTCCAGGCCCTTGGTTTGCATAATCAGGTCCAGCGCCTGGTCCCACGGCACATCTTTCAGACGCAGCGTCAGGCTGCCAGTGACAGTGTCGCTCGCAATGATGTTGAGACCGGTGAAATCTGCAATGACCTGAAGCACCGACCGCACTTCCACATTCTGGAAATTGAGCGAAAGCTTCTCGCCGGTGTATTTGACTTTGCCATCCGGAGTCTTTTTTACACCATCAGTTGAAGGCTTCACCTCGACAATGAACTGATTGTCTGTCTGGTAGGCGGAATATTCCCATTCCCCCTCTGGTTCGATCACCATGCGGGTGCTGTCGCCCAGGGCATAGCTTTCCACGACTTTGACTGGGGTCGCAAAGTCCGATACGTCCAGACGGCGTTGCAGGGCTTTGGGCAGTTCGGTATCGACAAAATCCACCGTGACCCCCTTGGCTTGCTGGCGAATATTTATCCCGGTCTGGGCGTCCGCCAGGGTCGTGACGATGCGCGCCTCGCCATTCGGACCACGACGGAAATCAATGTCACGAATCGCGTGCCGGGCTGCCGACGGCGCAGCCTCGGCAAACTGGGGCGACGCATTGACCGGCGCAGACGCCGCGCCAAGATTGTCCCCGAGCGATACCAACAGATATTTGCCGTCAATCTTGGCGTCGTATTCAACGGATCTGCTCAAGTTCAATACGAGGCGCGTGCGATTGCCAGCCTGGATCACGTTGACGCTGACCAGTGGGCCCAGATTGGCTTCAATTGTATTCTTGCCCACCCCATTGCCCGTGTCGGTAAGATCGAGTGCAATACGCGGTGGATTACCAACGGAAAATCCAGCGGGGGTATTTTTCAGGGCCTGCTTCAGGCCCACCCTGAGCACCACCTTGCCCCCTGGCAGTACAGCTGGCTCAACAGTCAGCACAGAATTGGAGGTTGGCGGAAGGCTGTCCGCCTTGGCCTGAAGCCCGACGACCAGGAATACGGCCAGCCACATCCAAGCAATATAGCGGGCAGTAACAGAGGGAAAATGGGCCAGTTTATTCATGTCAGCCTCGATCATTCTTGCAAAGTTAGGGTACTGTCGCGCGCGGTCCAGTCACCTGCACTGTCCTGCACAATCTCTCTCAGTTTCACTTCGGAGTCGCTTATACCGACCACCATGCCAAAATTCTGACCGACGTAATTGCCTTTGTGCACATGGTAGATGGTGTTATCGGGGGTCTTGATCACCGCCTGGAACACACCCTTCTTTTCCAGGACACCGACCATCTTCAGTGTCTCCAGCGAGTAGGCTTCCAGTGGCTCTCTGGGCCGTGCCAGATCTGGCTGCAATCCGCCTCCGCTCCCTTTGGGCGACAGCTTGCGTGGCTTGAACGGGTCTGGCAGTTCAAACGCATTGTATTCGAACGGCTCGTAAGGCTTGACCGTGGGCAAGGGTTCCACTTTGCCCTGCAGGTCCTTCCCGGTGTCCGCGACGAATTTTTCCAAGTCGCTCTTGCCCCCGAGGCTGCAGCCGGCGAGGATCAGGCCAAGCACAAGACAGGCGAGCTTCTTCATTTCTTGCCCTCCTTACCGACTTTTTCCTTCTTCACGGCCTGTTGCTGCGCGGCGATTTCGTCTTCGTCCAAATAACGGTAGGTGTTGGCCGTTGCGTCCATCGTCAGCGCGCCGTCCGCCTGAGGCGTGATGGCGATGTTATGCAAGGTCACGATCCGCGGCAGCTTGGCGACATCGCTGGTAAAGGCGGCTATGTCGTGGTAGCCCCCTGTCACTCGGATGTTGATCGGGGTCTTCGCATAGAAATCACTCTTGACTTCTGCTTCCGGCCTGAACAAATCAAACTGCAGGCCGCGACCCAGGCCAGCCTGGTTGACGTCGGTAATCAGCGCGTCCATTTCCTGGCGGTTGGGCAACTGTTTCAACAGCGCACCAAAGGCCTGCTCAATATCCTTGAGTTGCTGTTGATACGCCTGCAAATTGATCGCTTGGCCTTTCTTGGTAACAAATGTGGCCTTCAACTCCTGTTCCTTGCGCTGGCCCACTTCTAGAGTGTCGAGGCCGGATTTCCAGTCGAACCACCACCCTGCACCGGTAATTAACAGGAAGAGCAGTCCAAGCGCGACAAGCTTGGCCCCCAGGGGCCAATCGGCAAGGGTTCTCAAATTCAGATTATTTAGGTCGAGGTTCATGCCTTAGCCCCTTTGACCGGCTTATTTTCTGCCTGCTGGTGGGTTTCCTTAACGGTCAGCACAAACTCATTGGCGCGCAGCTTGTTGACTGTGGCCGCCTTTATTTCCACCAAGGTGGCCTGTTCAAGCCAAGGGGATGCATCAAGATTACGCATCAGTGTGGAAACCCGGGCACTGGATTGGGTGTATCCGTCAATGGTAATCGTATCGCCCGCCTGTTTGAATGACTTGAGATAAAGCCCTTCTGGCAAGCGCCGGATCATTTCATCAAACAGATGCACCACTTCCGTCCGGTCTGACTGGAGGGTCTCTACAACATTCTTGCGCGCCAGCAGGTTTTGGGTCTGTTGCTTTATCTCGTTTATCTTTCCAATCTGCGTTTCCAGCTTGGCAATTTCATCCTGCAGGTACTTGTTGCGGGATTCCTGGTTAGCCTGGCGCGCCGCGATCACGGTATGTCCAAAAATGACCACGGCCACACCCGCGATCAGGGCCGCAGCGAGCATGAAATTGAATTGCCGACGCCGGGCAGCCCTCTTAAGCTCCCGATGGGGGAGCAGGTTTACGCGTATGCTCATTGTGGGTCGAATCTCCGCAATGCAAGGCCACAGGCCACAAACAAGGCCGGCGCGTCATTGGCCAGTTCCTGGGGCCGAATCTTGGGTCCTACCGCCATGTTGGAAAACGGATTTGCAACCATGGTGGGAATCCCCGTTCGATTGGCTACTACGTCATCCAGTCCCGGTATCATGGCGCCACCGCCAGCCAACAGGATTTGATCAACCTTGTGGAACTGGGTTGATGTCGTAAACAGTTGGAGGGCGCGACCGATCTCCATAGCCAGCGTTTCGCTATAGGGCTGCAAAACCTCCGCTTCGTAATTCTCCGGCAGCGTGCCCTTGCGCTTCGCAATTTCAGCCTCTTCGTTGGTCATGCCGTAGCGGCGGGAAATTTCGTGATTGAGCTGGCTGCCGCCGAATCCATGGTCGCGCAAATATACAGAGTCGTTGTCATGGAGAATGTTGATGTGCATAGCGCTGGCGCCAATATCCATGATGGCAACGGTTTGACCTGCGCCCCCGCCCGGCAGTTGGTTTGCCATGGCTTCATACGCCAGTTGGGTGGCATAGGCTTCCACGTCCATCACCAGGGATTTCAGCCCGGAAGCCTCGGCCGCCGCCACCCGGTCTTCAACTTTCTCCTTGCGCGCAGCCGCCAGTAAGACCTGCACATCATCGGGGCTATTGGGCGCAGGTCCGAGCACCTGAAAATCCAGATTCACTTCGTCCAGGGAAAAAGGGATGACCTGGTTGGCTTCACTCTCCACCTGATTTTCCAACTCAATGCCCGTCAGGGTCGCAGGAACCACTATCTTCTTGGTAATCACCGCATTGGAAGGGAGCGCCATGGCGACATGTTTAACCC
>JBAWGM010000252.1:0-22031 GCA_049592895.1 Thiobacillaceae bacterium
GCCAGGCTTTACAGCGAAGCCTCATTCAAGTCAGGCGACGTATTGCTGTTTGGGCCGGAGACTCGGGGCCTGCCGCGCGAACTGCTGGAGGAATTTTCGCCGGAAACACGATTGAAGCTGCCGATGAAAAAAGATTCACGCAGCATGAACCTGTCGAATGCAGTCAGCGTGGCAGTCTATGAAGCCTGGCGGCAAAACGGATTTGGCTAGGGCAAAGTCTAATTCTCGTTCTTCTGGCTGCGGCTGAGCAGACCTTCGACCGCTTGCCGGGCAGGCAGGCCGTCGAACAGAATGTGCTTGACGGCGCCGGTGATGGGCATGTCCACGCCCAGTCGATCGGCAAGACGCATGCCTTCGCGTGCCGTGTTCACGCCCTCGGCCACGTGCCCCAGCTCCAGCAGAATTTCATTCAGGGGTTTCCCCTGGGCCAGCTTGAGGCCCACCTGGCGATTGCGGGAAAGTTCGCCGGTGCAGGTGAGGATCAGGTCGCCCATGCCGGTCAGCCCCATGATGGTCTCGGCATGGCCGCCCAGGGCAGCGCCCAGGCGTGCCATTTCAGCGGCGGCCCGGGTGATGAGGGCAGCGCGGGCATTGTTGCCAAAGCCCAGGCCGTCGGAAATGCCGGCAGCAATGGCCATGACGTTCTTTAGCGCACCCCCTACTTCCACGCCGATGACGTCCTCGCTGGTGTAAATGCGCAGGCTGCCACCGTGAAGCTCGCTCGCAATCTGTAGGGCAAAGTCCCGGTCACGGCTCGCCAGTGTGAGGGCGGCAGGCAATCCCGCTGCCACTTCCTGTGCAAAACTCGGGCCCGAGAGCACCCCACGTGGAAGCATGCGGGGGAGGGTTTCTTCGGCAACCTGGTCCAGCCACTTGCCGGTCCCCGGTTCCAATCCTTTGCATACCCAGATCAGTGGCTTGGCTTGAGCCGCGACCGTTTGCAAGATGGAGCGAAACGCGGCTGCGGGTACGGCAACGATCAACAGGTCTGCAGCCGGCCAGACCGAAGACAAGTCCGATTCGAGCTTGAGGGCGGGAGGCAGGGAACAGCCGGGGAGATAACGGCGGTTTTCCCGCTCTTGGCCCATGCGTTGCACCTGGTCCGGATTCCGGCTCCAGAGCGCGACCTGATGGCGCGGGGTGAGATGGATCGCCAACGCCGTGCCCCAGGCACCCGCGCCAAGAATGGCGATCTTCATTGGCCCCAGATATCCCGCAGATTGAGATAGGCTTCACCCCCTTGCGGGTGGCGGACCTTGATCCATCCCGGCTCGCCGCCAGGGCCAAGTACTTCCAGCAGTACGCCCTTGGCGACCCTGAATCGGGCTGGTGCATCGGGCTGCGGCTTTTCCAGCGCGTCGGCGGCGGCGGATGTAACCATGACAGCAGGCTTTCCCTGCGCCGCGGACGCTTCGATCCACAGCAGCGCGCCGTCGTGGTCTCGGACTTTCAACCAGGCTTCGGTTCTCACCAGCACTTCCAACGGATAGCCGGCTCCAACGATGGCAATCTTGTCAGCCGCCACTGAGGGCGCATCGTACAGAATGGCCGGCCGTCCGCTGGTGACGTAGTCAAAACCTGCTCGCGCGACCGTGCAGCTCAGCAGCAGAGCAAGCGCCAAAGCCGCAGGCAAGCCGCGCATCAATGAGTGACGATGGCCGGTTGCTGTGCCGCTTGCTGCTGTTGCTGTTGCGCGAACAGAGCCTCGAAATTGACCGGATTGAGCAACAAGGGCGGGAAGCCGGCCCGAATTACCACGTCGGAGATGGCCTCGCGCAGATAGGGGAAAACGATGTTGGGGCAGCCTATGCCCAGCACCATGGGCAACTGCTCTTGCGGCACTCCGTGGATGCGGAAAATGCCGGCCTGGGTGATTTCGACCAGGAACAGGTTCTTGTCCTTGATTTTTGCCGTGACTGTCGCGGTGATGGAAACTTGGTACATATCCTCGCCGATGCCGTTGCCCTCGGTGTGAAGCTGCACATCCATCTGCGGGGCTTCCCGTTCCAGAAAGACGCCGGGAGCATTGGGCACCTCTACCGACAGGTCTTTCACGTAGATCTTTTCAATGTTAAAGCCCATTTGGGCTGGTTGCTGTTCTTCCGCCATGGATTTCCCTCCTAAATTAGGCCCACATTCTAACCGAGGACTACACGCCTTGTGCGGCCAGCCAGCGCTTGAGATTTGCGGCATCCATGGCGCCGGCTTGACGCGCGATCTCCTGCCCGTTCCTGAAGATGGCAAGGGTGGGAATGCTGCGGATGTTGTAGCGGGCGGCGAGCTGCTGCTCGGCTTCGGTATCCACCTTGGTAAAGCGGGCACGGGTAGCCAGTTCACTGGCGGTCTGGGCAAAGACCGGCGCCATCATTTTGCACGGACCACACCATGACGCCCAGAAATCCACTACGACCGGCAGGCCGGAGCGGCTGATGAAGGCGTCAAAGCTCGCGCTGTTGAGGTCTACAGGTTTGCCGGGCAGAAGCGGACTGTGGCATTTGCCACAATTTGGATTATCCGCCAGCCGGGAATCCGGCACCCGGTTGATGGCGGCACACGTTGGACAAGCAAGTTCCATGGGACATCTCCAGCTTCAATCCTTTGCAAGATGCGGGCCGCAGAAGCAAATTCAAGCGGCCAGCAGCGGGTCCAGTTGTCCCGCCCTGTTGAGGGCGGACAGGTCGTCAAAGCCGCCGACATGGCGCTCGCCGATGTAGATCTGCGGCACGGTGCGGCGACCGGTTCGCTCCATCATTTCAACCCGCAGTCCCGGTTGCAGGTCGATGCGGATCTTATCGATCTGGTCTACGCCCTTTGAATGCAGCAACCGCTCTGCCGCCACGCAATAGGGGCAGACTGCCGTGCAGTACATGGTGATCTTGGCCACGGCAAGGCTCACTTCCGGGTGACAGGGAGGCCGGCCTGTTCCCAGGCGAGGATGCCGCCTGCCAGGTTGTGCACATTCTGGAAGCCATTTTTCTTCAAGGTGCGGCAGACCGAAGCCGAGCGGTGACCGCTGCGGCAACTGACCACGATGGGCTTGTCCTTGAGCTTGTCCAGTTCGGCCAGCCGCTTGGACAGTTGCGCCATCGGAATATGCCGGGCATTGGGAATGTGGCCTTCTGCCCATTCCTTGTCCTCGCGTACGTCCAGCATCAGCGCATCGTCGTTCATCAGGCGGGTGGCTTCGGCTGTACTCACCTGGTTCAAGCCAGACAGTCGGTCCCCGAAGGTTTGCCACAGCAGCATGCTGCCGCTCGCGGCTGCGACCCCCACCAGCATCAGGTTGTGTTGCACGAATTCCAAAATTGTCATCTACAGACCGCATCCTTCCTTCACACCGGCTTTTTTCAACATGATATCCATCGGGCAAAACCGGGTGAATCCCGACTGGAACAGATTGAAGCCGACAAACGCGGTGAACCACAGCCAGCTGATATGGCTCAGGTCCACACTGCCGCTGGCGTGGGCAAGCGCCAAGGACAGCATGATGAAAAAGCCGGCAATGATACGAACGAGTCGTTCGACGGTCATGATAGCGCTCCTAAACTAAGAACATTAAAAATGAAAATGGGGGCGAGATTAAGCTTGTCAAGCCAGCTCGCGGCTGCGCTGCTGCCAGAGGTAATACAACAAGGGGATCACAAGCAGCGTAAGCGCGGTGGAAGCCAGGGTGCCGAAAATCAGCGATACGGCGAGTCCGCCAAATACGGGGTCGGTGATCATGATCGCCGATCCCAGAATGATGGCGAGCGCGGTAAGCAGGATGGGGCGCAGCCGCACTGCACCGGCCTCAATCACCGCTTCCTTCAGGCCATAGCCCTGGGCGCGATAGTCAAGAATGAAGTCGATCAGCAGCAGGGAATTGCGTACCACGATGCCGGCCAGGGCAATGACGCCGATCATGGAAGTGGCCGTGAAGGCCTGGCCGGTGGCCCAGTGGCCGGGAAACACCCCGATCAGGGTCAACGGAATCGCCCCCATCACGATCATTGGCAGGACGAAGGATTTGTAATAGCCGACCAGCAGCAGGTAAATGAAGATAAGTGCGATGATGAATGCCGAGCCGAGATCGCGGAACACGTCCAGGGTCAGGCGCATTTCGCCGCCCCATAACAGATGGTAGCTGGTTAGGTCGTCGGCCGGCGTTGCGCCGAATCCCAGATTGCCGGTCTTGAATTTAGCGCCGCCGGCCAGCAACTTGCCATCCAGCATCTTGTCCAGAGCCAGTACCGCATACACCGGACTGGAGGTGATCATCTCGCCACCCACCATCACCATAGGGTGCTGGTCACGGCTGTAAATTGGCTTGTCCTGGGCCAGCGTATCGACTTCGGCAATGGCGCCCAGCGGCACCTGTTGGCCCATCATATTGGTGAGGCGAATGGCCATTAACTGTTCGGGCGATTCACGCTCTGTTCTGGGCAGGCGCACCACAATGTTGACCGGTTCGCGCGCATCGTCCACGTGTACGGCGCCGATCGACATTCCCGACACATAATCGCGCAGCAACTTGGCCACCTGGCCAGTGACCACCCCCGACAGCGCCGCTTTTTCGCGGTCGACGCGGACAGCGTAGATCTGCTGGGTCGCAGTCACCGAATCGTCGGCGTTGATCATGCCGTAGACGGACTCGAAAGCGTGGCGCACCTCAGGTGCAGTGGTCCGCAACTTGGCGTAATCCGGGCCATACAATTCGGCCAGGACCTGCGCCTGTACCGGCGGGCCGGGCGGCGTCTCATACAACTTGATGCGCGCCGCAGGGTAGGCCTGGCGCAAGGGCCTGAGGGTTTCATTCAAGGCCTGGACGATTGCGTGCGAGCTTTCCGCGCGCCGGTGCTTGTCGATCAGGTTGACCCGGATCTGCGCCAGGTTGTCGCCGCGCTTGATGAGGTCGCCGCGCACCAGGGCAGCAAAATCGATCGGCGCGGTGATGCCAAGGAAGGTTTCGTAGTCCGTCACGTGGGGATTCTTCGCCAGCACTTCGCCAACCGCCCGGCTGACGCGGTCCGTTTCTTCGAGCGTGCTACCCGCTGGAGTGTCGATTTCGACCAGAAAACTGTTGGTGTTGTCGTTGGGCAGCATTTTCAGTTCCACCCCAAGCGCGGAGAGGGGACCGTTGACGCCGCCGGGGCGAATGAACTGCCAGGAAGGCATGAGCATTGCGGCCACCAGCAGACCGGCCACCAGCAGGAACAAGAGGTTGCGCGGCCCGCGCCTTTCGATAAACGGGGTCACGACTTTCACATAGGCTCGGTGCAGCGGATCGGTTGGCATCTCCCCGGCTTCTACCAGGCTTCTTTTGCGCGCCAGCTCGCTTTGCGCCGCCTTCTTCCGCAGCCACAGATTGGTGGCCCAGGGCACGACAATGTAGGCAATCAGGAGCGACGCAATCATCGCCACCGGCACGTTGAAGGGGATGGGGCGCATGAAGGGGCCCATCATGCCGCTGACGAAAGCCATGGGAACGAAGGCCAGGATCACCGCAATAGTGGCGATATTGGTCGGGTTGCCAATCTCGTTGGTGGCTTGGATAACCACGTCCTTGAAGTCCCTGTCACCGATCCCCTGATGCAGATGGCGATGGATGTTTTCCACCACAACGATGGCGGCGTCCACCAGCAGGCCCAGAGAAAGAATCAGGGCGAACAGCGTGATGCGGTTGATGGTCTGGCCGGCGATGAGTCCCACGGTCAGTACCACAAACAGGATCAACGGTACGGTCATGGTGACAATGCCCGCTTCCCGCCAACCGAGGAAGAACACCAGGATCACCACCACCGAACCGATGGCGATGCCCAAGTGCTCCACCAGGGTGTTGACTGCGTCATCGGCCTTGGCGCCGTCGTTGCGGGTGACAGTTACGCTGATGTCGGCGGGAATGGCCTGGCGCTTGAGCTGTTCCAACTTCTTCAACACCGCATCGGCAACCACTACGGCATTGGTTCCGGCCTTCTTGGCCAGAGCGATGGTCACCGCTGACGCCTCGCCTTGATGTGTTGCCGCTTTGCCCGCCGCTGGACCAAACGCCAGGCGCGAGCCTTCATCGATTTCCTGCGGACCGTCCTCGATCGTCGCCACAGTTTTCAGGAAGACCGGTCGGCCATTGGGCACGCCCACAATGATGTCGCCCACTTCGCGTGCGCTGCCGAGAAAGCCGTTGATCCGTATCGGATGGACCTGATTGTCGTCAACCAGATCGCCCGCCGGCACCGATGCATTCTGGCCTTGCAGCATCCTGTCCACTTGGTCGAGGGCAATGCCGGCGGCCGCGAGTTTGGCGGGAGAAATCCAGACATTGACTGCCCGATGTGCGCCGCCCACTATTTGGGTGAAGGACACGCCAGGCACGTTGCGCAGTTGCTCCAACACGCGCTCCGCCACTTGGCGCATGGTCACGTCATCGACCCGATCGGAGGACAGGGCGAGAGTCATGATGGGCACGTCATCCACATTGATGGGCTTGACGACGGGCTGCATCGCGCCGGGCGGGATGCGGTCCAGGTTCTGCATCAACTGGTTGTAGAGCTTGACCAGGCTCCTTTCCTGATCTTCGCCGACCTTGAACTGGACCGTCACCAGGCCGAAGTCGGGCGCCGCGTAGCCAAAGCTGTGATCCACCCCGGACTGTGCGTTCATGATGGCTTCGAGAGGCTTGACCACCAGGTTGTGAATCTCAGCACTGGAAGCGCCTGGCTTGGCGACGATAATGTTGGCCGCGGGCACCACGATCTGGGGGTTGTATTCGCGCGGGGTGACGAACAAGGCCATCATGCCCGCAAGCGCCACCGCCAGCATGATCATGGCGGTAATCTTGGACTCAATAAAAATGCGGGCCAGCTTGCCCGCAATGTTTAGCGGAGCTTCGTGCTCACTCATGCCAGCCCCCGGCCAACTTATCGCCGTTTTCCAGTTGCTCGGTCTGTGAGATCGCAATTCGTTCGCCAAAATCAAGGCCAGCCTGAACTTCCACCTTGCCACTGTCGGCCGCTACGCTGCGCACCATTCGGAAATGGACGATGCCCTGAGCATCCACGACGAACACGCCAGTGATGCCGGCGCGTTCCACAACGGCGCGAGCAGGAATCAGCATGCCTTCCCGACTGCCGACGCCAAATCCCACCCGCACGAAGCTGCCGCTTTGCAGGCCTCTGGCTTTGGGCAGGTCGATTTTGACCAAATGCGTATGGCTGACGGGGTCGGCTGCGGACACCACCTGCGCGACAACGCCCTCCACCTGCGCAGCCGTGCCTTCGCCCGCAATGCTGACTTTATCTCCCGGCTTGATATGTTCGAACACCGAGTCGTTGACGTTGGTGCGCGCCTGGAGCTTGCTCAGGCCCTCGATGACCAGGACCGGACGCCCGGGGGTGGCCAAGTCTCCGGCGTTGGCCATCTTCTGAGTGACGACGCCGGCGATGGGGGAAGTCACGGACGCATAGCGCAACTGACTGGAGGTGGATCCCAGGCCAGCGCGCGCGGCATTCGCCTGCTGCCGGGCAATCTCGTAATGCAGGCGCACCTTGTCCCACTGAGCCTTGGGAATCGCCTCTTCCTTGTAGAGGGCGCCGAAGCGATCGTAATCGGATTGAGCATCCGCCAGGGCGGCTTCTGCCTGCGCCAGACCGGACCGCGCCTGGCTGACCTGGCCTTGAATGTCGGTCGGGTCGACGATGAAGAGCAGTTGACCTGCTCTCACGTTCTGGCCTTCCTGTACTTTGATTTCGCGGATAAAGCCCATCAACCGGGACGCAACCTGGACCTGATCCTCGGAGGCTACCATCCCGGGCAGGAAGACCCGCTGGGTCAGAGACGTTTTCTGCACGGCGCTGACTTCGGCCGCCACGGTGCGGTGCGGAGTAGACGAAGCTTCGCTGGGGGCCTTCCTTTCGCCGCAGCCGTATATCGGACAGAGGGCCAGTCCTAGGGCCGCCAGGGTGAGCAGGGATGTGATGCGCAGGGAAGCCATTGCCGACAGCCTCAAAGTTGATCGGGTTGAAGATGGCCGGCTGCCAGGCGGGCAGTGGCGCGCTGAACCTTGAGCTCATAACGCGCGGCCACCACATCGGCGCGCGCCTTGTCGAGCTGGGCCTGGCCGCCGAGCAATTCGACGATGGTGGCCACGCCATTTTCATAGCGCTTGTTGATAATGCGCTGAGCTTCTTCGGCCTGGCTCACCGCCAACTCGCGGGCGCTTACCGTTTGCTCAGCTTCCCCCGCCTTGCGCCAGGCATCAGCGATCTGATAACTAACTCCGCCTTCGGCCTGTCGAAGCTTGGCGGCCAATTCATTCCGGCCGGCCTGGGCTCGCGCGACCGCGCCGTCGGTAACTCCGCCATCGAACAGTTGCCAGGACAGTTGCCCTCCCACGGTGTAGGAATGGGCATCACGACCCAGATTGGCGTCATTCCAGTCCGCCCGGGCCAGCAGGCCGACTTGGGGATATTTGCCGGACCGCGCTACTTTAATGCCGGCCTGCGACGCCTCGATCTGGTTGCGCAGCGCGGCCAGTGCGGGGTTCGATTTGACCGCTTCGTCCTGATAATCCTTGACGCTTCCCTCGAGCGGTTTGACTTCGACCTGCGCCGCGACCTCAAGTGGCGCGTCAAGCGGCATGCCTAACAGGAGACGCAACTGATCCAGAGCCTGAAGCACGGCATTGTCCGCCTGGGTTTGCTGGACCTTGATATCAGCCAGATGCACTTGGGCAGAAAGCAAATCGCTCTTGACAACGACGCCTCCCTTCAGCAGCTTGCCGATGGTCTTGACGTAGCTTTCGGCAGCTTCCGCTGCTTGTCTTGACACTCTCACATAGGCGCGGGCGGTATGCACAGCCTCATACGCGCGCAGCACGTCCAGCGTGACACGTTGGCGCGCCAGAACGTCGCCTTGCTGGGCAGCCCGCAGGGTGGCCCTGGCCTGTTCGGCATAGCCTTCAATCATGCCGCCGGTGTAAACCGGCAATTGCAGTTCCAGCCGCGGATTGAAATTGTTGACCGGGTCGGGATGGTCCAGGTTGCGCGGAGCGACGCCCAGAGCCGACGGCCCGGTGAACTCATTGGCGCCAAAGTCGTTGAACGTGGCATTGCGCTGGGACAACTTGAGGCCGAAGGCGCTGAGGGCATCGTCGGTGCGTGTCAGGTTCAGCGAGGTGGTGACTTTGGGCAGACGCGCGCCGGAAGCCTGCCTGACAGCGGCTTCTGCCTGGCGGATCTGCGCACCGGCAACAAGGATGTCCGGATTCTGCAGCAGGGCCCGATCAACGGCCTGTTCGAAATCGAGCGTTTCCGCGTGAATCGGCTGACTCAAAGCGGCGGCCAGTGCCCAAGCCAGCGCGTTCACCCGAAGGATGCGCCTTTGATTCGCTTGCATTTATTGCTCCGCCTACGCCCCGTGTATCGGGGGAATGTATTAGAGAACAATTATATTCTATTTTCTTGTTTAATTTCAAGTGCTTCCCAAGTCCCAAGGGAAACGTCAAGCGGCCATTTTGTCGCGTAGGCGCAAAGTGCGGGCCGACGAAACGGCCCGATCGACGGGATGTCGAGGCTCCGCGAGGCCGGTCAATCAACTTTGGTAAAACCGCAGAATACGTCCCGCATCATGCTGAGCAATTTTAGCGTGCGAGTGTCGCCCACCCTGTAGAATACGCGGTTGGCATCCTTGCGGGTACGAAGTACGCCTTTGTCCCGCAAGATTGCCAGATGCTGGGAGATGTTGCTTTGCGAAGTGCCGACGCTTTCCACAATATCCTGCACGCTGACTTCCTTGTCACCCAGAATGCAAAGAATCTTCAGCCTGAGGGGGTGGGACATGGCCTTCATCGCCCGGGAAGCCTGCTCTATGTGCTCGTCCTTGTCGATGATGTCCACGTCTTCCAAGTTGAGAGCTCCCATGCGTGTCCCCTTTCGGTTGGCATCTAGACAAAGTCTAGATTAGGAATATCGTATATATTAATAAATTGATAAAAATACTGCAAGAATTTTCTAATGACTCCACGCCCCGTGCTTTTACTGATTCTCGATGGATTTGGTTGTCGCTCAGAACGCGCCCACAATGCCATCGCCCAAGCCAGCAAACCCAACTGGCAAAAAATCTGGAACAGTTGTCCCCATACCCTGATCCAAGCGTCGGAGGCGGCAGTTGGCCTGCCTTCGGGGCAGATGGGTAATTCTGAAGTAGGCCACCTCAATATCGGTGCGGGGCGAGTGGTATATCAGGAATACACCCGCATCGATCACGCCATTGAAACTGGCCATTTCTTTAGCAATCATACCCTGAGGCAGGTCTGCGCCACCGCCCGGGATTCCGGCAAGACCATGCATATTCTTGGCCTGCTTTCCGACGGCGGGGTGCACAGCCACGAACGCCACATCCATGCGATGCTGGAGATGGCCAAGCGGGAAGGGGTGCGGCGGGTTTCGATCCATGCCTTTCTGGACGGCCGCGACACGCCGCCCAAGATTGCAGAAACCTACATCTCGCGCATGGAGGCAAAGCTCAGAGAAGCCGGGGTGGGTCGCATCGTTTCCATTATCGGTCGCTACTACGCCATGGACCGGGACCGGCGCTGGCAGCGGGTGAAAAAGGCCTACGACCTTCTGACCCAAGGCCTGGCACCTTATCGTGCACAGACCGCCATGGAGGCCCTGAATCTGGCCTATGCGCGCGGCGAGACCGATGAGTTCGTCGACGCGACCGTGGTCGGTCCCGAGGGCGAGGCTCCGGCCCGCATGCAAGACGGCGATGTGCTGGTGTTCATGAATTTCCGTTCCGACCGGGCGCGGCAGTTGTCCAGAACATTTATCGAACCCGATTTTGCCGAATTCGAGCGCGAATACCTGCCCAAGCTGGCCATGGTCTGCACCCTTACCGGCTACAGCGACGAATTCCATGTCGACGTGGCCTTTCCCCCCGAGCGGATCAGGAACGGCTTCGGCGAATACATTTCCAACCTGGGCTTGCACCAGCTGCGGATTGCGGAAACAGAAAAATATCCGCATGTCACTTTCTTCTTCAATGGTGGAGAAGAAGTTTCCTATCCGGGAGAGGACCGCATCCTGGTGCCTTCCCCGGACGTGGAGACCTACGACATGAAACCCGAAATGAGCGCCTACGAAGTGACTGAAAAGCTGGTCGGCGCGATCAACAGCAAGCAGTACGATGCCATCGTCTGCAACTATGCCAATGCCGACATGGTGGGACACACCGGCGACATCCATGCCGCGATGCGTGCGGTCGAAACGATTGATGACTGCCTGGGCCGGGTGGTGGAGGCTCAGCTTGGATGCGGCGGCGAAGTGCTTATCACCGCCGATCATGGCAATGCCGAATTCATGATGGATATGAAGACCGGCCAGCCGCACACCGCGCACACCATCAACCTGGTGCCTCTGGTTTACGTAGGCGGGCGCCATGCCCATCTGGCAGAAACCGGGGCGTTGGAGGATGTGGGCCCTACCCTGCTGAAAATGATGGGCCTGCCCCAGCCCCAGGAAATGACCGGGGAAGCCCTGATCAGCTTCGAGTGACACGTTACCTTGCATTGTTGGCCGTCCTGCTGGGGCTGGCGTTACCCGTTATCGCGCAGGCTTCGAGCCAGGCGGAACTGGACAAGCTGCGCACCCGGCTCAAGCAGTTGGAACAGCAATACCAGAAAAGCATAGAAAGCCAGGCGGATGCCACCGATGCCCTGCGCCAATCGGAAAAGGCCATCAGCGATACACGCCGCAGCTTGCACGGACTTGAAGCACAGCAGCGGTCAACCCAAGCGACTCTGATGCAAACCCGCAATCAAACTGCCGACCTGAATGCCCGAATCGCCAGCCAGCAGCAAAGGCTCTCCCAACTGCTGCGCACCCTATATGAGCGCGGCCAGGGCGACAGCTTCAGGCTGCTGCTGAACGGACAAGACCCGAACCAGACGGCGCGCAATCTCCACTATCTGGGAAATCTGTCGCGCGCCCAGTTGGATTTGATCGATTCGCTGCGGGCCAACTTGCTCAAGGTCTCGGTGCTGCAGCATACCGCGCAGGCAAAGAACCGCGAATTGGAACAGATCAAGGCCGCGCAGCTTTCCCAGCAGGAAAAGTTGCTGCAGGAGCGGCAATCCCGGAAGCAAGTGTTGAGGCAGATTTCGCGTCAGGTCCAGGCCCAGGGCAAGGAAATCGCCACACTCAGACGTAATGAGCAGCGCCTGACCGAGTTGGTGAAAAGGCTTGCGGCCTTGATGGCTAATCGTGAGGCCGAGCGGCGCGCGCGCAGGGCGGCCAGGGCGAAGTCCCGCAAACAGGTGGGATCCGGCGTGACCAGGGGCCCGATCGGAGTCAACACCGAAGTCCCGGAGGCCGGCGAAGACAGCTCTTCTGCGTTCTCGCGCCTGAAAGGCCTGCTACGGTTGCCGGTCAAGGGGGAACTCATGAACCGATTCGGTTCTCCGAGGGAAGAGGGCGGACCAAACTGGAAGGGCCTGTTCATACGGGCGGCAGCCGGCGAGGAAGTGCGTGCCGTGGCGGCGGGCCGGGTCGTATTTGCGGACTGGCTGCGGGGATTCGGCAACCTGATCATACTTGACCACGGCCAAGGCTACATGAGCCTGTACAGCAATAATGAAAGCCTGTATAAGCAGGCGGGTGATGCCGTTAGAACAGGCGACGCGCTAGGGAGCGTGGGCAACAGCGGCGGCCAGGCAGAGCCAGGCGTTTATTTTGAACTACGGTATAAAAGCCGTCCGATCAATCCTATGGACTGGGTTAAGTAAATGAAAGGGCAATTCCGTAAGCTGGCCTTAGTGGGCCTTGCAGGCGCGCTCATCGGCGTGGGTGTGACGCTTAATTATTCCGCCGTGGCGGACAAGGATGCCGAAGAGCCCTTGCCGATTGCGGAGTTGCGGGCATTTACCGATGTGTTCGCCCGCATCAAGAGTGATTACGTCGACCCGGTTGATGACAAGAAGCTGATCAACGGGGCTATCAACGGCATGCTCTCCGACCTCGATCCCCACTCGACCTATCTGGATCAGGAGGCCTTCAAGGAATTGCAGGTAGGCACCCAGGGCGAGTTCGGCGGCTTGGGCATTGAAGTCGGCATGGAGGACGGTTTCGTCAAGGTGGTGTCCCCCATCGAAGACACGCCGGCCTACAAGGCCGGACTGAAAACCGGCGACCTGATCATCAAACTGGACGATACGCCTGTCAAAGGCATGTCGCTCAACGATGCGGTCAAGCGCATGCGCGGCAAGCCCGGCACCCAGATTACCCTGATGATTTCGCGCAAGAGCGAACCCAAGCCTTTTACCGTTACTCTCACCCGCGCAGTTATCAAGATCAAGAGCGTCAAGTCCAAGCTGGTCGAGCCGGGCTATGGATATGTGCGCATCACCCAGTTCCAGGAGCACACCGGAGAATTGCTGGTGGACGCCCTGCAGAAACTCTACAAGGACAACAAAGAGCCGCTCAAGGGCCTGGTGCTGGATTTGCGCAATGATCCGGGCGGACTCTTGAATGCCGCAGTCGCGGTATCCGCGACGTTCCTCAAGCCGGATGCGCTGGTGGTTTACACCGATGGACGCAGCGACGACGCCAAGATGCGGCTTATCGCAAGCCGCGAAAATTACCTGCGGCCGACGCAGTCGGATTTCATGAAGTCCCTGCCGGAAGCCGTCAAAACCGTGCCTTTGGTTGTCCTGGTCAACGCCGGCTCGGCTTCGGCGTCGGAAATCGTCGCCGGCGCGCTGCAGGATCACAAACGGGCAATCCTGATGGGCACCCAGACGTTTGGCAAGGGATCGGTGCAGACTATCCTGCCGCTCGGAAACGGTTCTGCCATCAAGCTCACTACCGCGCGCTATTTCACCCCTGGAGGGCGGTCAATCCAGGCCAAGGGCATTGTGCCGGATATCGTCGTGGAAGATCCGGCCAATCCTAGCGATGAAGGATTCGGCATACGCGAAGCCGACCTGGAGCGCCACTTGGCCAATCCCCAAGGGGGTGCAGAGGACAAGACGCCAATTGAGCTGAAGCAGGAGAATGCGCCCAGACCAGAGAAGCAGGACAAGGATAGGAACATAGAGAAGAAGCCTGAGATAGAACCGGGAGAAATCGTCTCCAAGAACGATTACCAGTTGAATCAGGCCCTTAACCTGCTCAAAGGGCTGAACATCATTCGCGCTCAGTGAAGTAGGGCGCCAGACGTCCCGGGCTTGCGCTTTGCGGGCTCGGGCGCAATACTGAACTAGACGTGCCCTCAGGATCAAGCATGCAGCCCACAGACCTGAACAAGAACCGCGAAATCGTTTTTCACGCGTTGCCGGAAGGGCAGGCGGTGAAAGCCCGTCAACTGCTGCACGGGCTGGACGGTATCGAAGCCGAAATCGGTGATCGGCCCAATGTCCTGGTCATACGCTACAGCGTCATACTCTACACCCTGGAAGGCCTGGAAACCGCCTTGAGCGAGCAGGGGTTTCACCTGGATAACAGCCTGCTGTCGAAGTTCAAGCGCGCACTGGCCTACTTTGTTGAAAATGTGCAGCGCGAAAACCTCGCAGCCAACAAGCCCGACGCCAAATCGCAGCAGGTGTTCATGAAGGTATATGAGCAGCACCTTCACGGGGACAAAGATGAAACCCCTGAAGAATGGCGGACCTACAAATGACCGGGGCAGGCCGTCGGCACCACTGGCGATGAACTGATCGGCCTGAAGAACAGGGACGCGCGCACCTTCCATCGCCTGACGGCACCATCTCCATGAACGACGATCAACTGCTGCGCTACAGCCGCCATGTGCTTTTGCCTCAGATCGGCATGGAAGGCCAGGAGCGAATCAACGACGCTCGAGTGTTGGTCGTGGGCGCGGGCGGGCTGGGTTGTCCCGCCGCCCTGTATCTGGCAGCAAGTGGAGTGGGCAAGCTGCTGATTGCGGATGGAGACCAGGTCGATCTGACCAATTTGCAGCGCCAGATCGGCCATCAAACGCACGCCATCGGCCGAAACAAGGCCGAATCCCTCAGAGAGACCGCTGGCGCGATCAATCCCGCCGTGGAACTCGTTGCCTTGCCCAGACGGCTGGATGGGGATGATCTGGACCGGGCCGTGGCCGCCGTCCAGGTGGTGGTGGACTGTTGCGATAATTTTGCCACTCGCCACGCGGTCAACCGCGCCTGCGTGGCGGCAGGCAAGCCGCTGGTGAGCGGCGCCGCAATTGGATTTTCTGGCCAGTTGGCAGTGTTTGACATGCGCGATGCGGCGAGCCCCTGTTACGCCTGCCTGTTTCCCGAGCACGGAGTCGAGGAGGAACTGCGCTGTGCCGATGCCGGGGTCTTCTCGCCCATGGTGGGCGTCATGGGCAGCATGCAGGCGCTGGAAGCACTGAAACTGATTGCCGGCGTGGGCCAGACAATGAGCGGCCGGCTCTTGTTGTTCGACGGGCGGTCGACCACGGTTCGGGAAATCCACGTGCACAAGGACACTGCTTGCCCGGTGTGCAAAAGCATCAGGCCAACAGAATCGCCAACTGCGCGCTAACATCCATTGCCGGATCGCGGCTGAAGCCGCTCTTGGCGAACTGGTGCCAACGCCCCAACACAAAGCAAATCAGCAGATTGGCCAGTGGATTGGCGGCGCTTTCGGCGCCCGGCCGGGCAAACCGAAGGCACTGGCGCAACTGGGCTTCGAGCCGGTCGATCAACTGATTGATGCGTTTCTGCAGGCGCGGATCTTCATTGACCAGGGCATCGCCGATTAGCACCCGGCTCATGCCGGGATTTTTTTTTGCAAACCCCAGCAGCATGGTCAGGATAGCCTCCACCTGCTGCATAGGGTCGGATTTTTCGCCGGTGATCTTGGTGACCAGGGAGAACAGGGTCTGTTCAATAAATTCGATCAGCCCTTCATACATCTGCGCCTTGCTGGCGAAATGGCGATATAGCGCCGCCTCGGAAACTTCCAGCCGTTTCGCCAGGGCCGCCGTGGTGATCTTCTCCGGACTGGGTTCCTCCAGCATTGAAGCCAGGGTCTGCAGAATCTGCAAACGCCGCTCGCCGGGTTTTCTGGCTGCTTCGCCCATGTTCTCCCCCAGATGCAGATTGTTGTTGGCGGGCTCGCCCGGTGACGGTGGCGGCACGGCCGGAATCCCTTGGCCATTCTAACACTGTGAGTACTTGCTAGGGTTGAACGCCCGGCAGCAGGCGGGTCGGAGGATTTCCCCAGCACATGCGGGTTCGGCACGTCGCCGACGCCAGGTGCGATTTTCGCGGGCGCTGGTCAGCACCTCCTTTACGCATTCTTAATGCCCGCACGACAATTCTTAGTGCCGTTTTGATCTGCGACGCCCTACATTTCATGCCAATGCCATAACCAATATTCGGAGGCTGCGATGGATCTGATCTACCTTGCCCTGGCAGTGGGATTCTTCGTCATGACTGCCGCACTGGTTGCCTATTTCGAAACCCTGAGGAGACGCTGATGAGCGCTCTCTACGTGATTGCCCTGGTGGTCACCCTGGCCGTATTCGCCTATCTGGTGGCCGTGCTGTTCTATCCCGAGGACTTTTCATGACTGCCAACGGCTATCTGCAACTGGCCCTCTATGTGGCGGTCCTGCTGCTGGCCGGCTGGCCGCTTGGGTTGTACATGGCGCGCATTTACCGCGACGAGCTTCCCGCCTTTGTGCGTTGGCTGCGCCCATTGGAGCGGGGCATCTACCGGATCAGCGGCGTAAGGGAGGGCGACGACATGCACTGGACCCGCTATGCCTTTGCCATGCTGGCCTTCAACTTGCTCGGCTTCCTGGCCGTCTATGCCCTGCAGCGGCTGCAGGTCTGGTTGCCGCTAAACCCCGACGGCATGGCCAACGTCAATGCGGATTCTGCTTTCAACACCGCGGTGAGCTTCGCTACCAACACCAACTGGCAGGGCTATGGCGGCGAAACCACCATGAGCTACCTGACCCAGATGCTGGGGCTCAGCGTGCAGAACTTCTTCTCCGCCGCCAGCGGCATGGCGGTGCTGGTGGCCTTGATGCGCGGCTTCACCCACCGGGAGGCGAATGGCGTCGGCAACTTCTGGGTCGACATGGTACGTTCCGCGCTCTACATCCTGTTGCCCTTGTCGCTGATCCTGGCCGTGGCCCTGGTTAGCCAGGGGGTGGTGCAGACTTTCGTCCCGCACCAGACCGCGCAACTGGTCCAGGCCGTCGAGTATGAGCAGCCCAAGAGCGGCGCCGACGGCCAGGCGCTGAAGGACGCGAAAGGCCAGCCGGTGATGGAGAAGCTCACCGCCAAGGAGCAGACCATCGCCGTGGGCCCGGCTGCCTCGCAAATCGCCATCAAGCAGCTCGGCACCAATGGCGGCGGCTTTTTCAACGTCAACTCTTCTCACCCCCTCGAGAACCCCACGCCGCTGTCCAACTTCCTTGAACTGCTGGCCATCCTGATCATCCCGGCAGGCCTGTGCTTCACCTTCGGGCGCTGGGTCGGCGACCTGCGTCAGGGCGGAGCGATACTGGGCGCGATGACCCTGATCTTTGTCGCCCTGCTGGCACTGTGCGTCTGGGCTGAGCAATCCGGCGATCCGCTATTCGACAGGCTGGGACTGGCGACCCAGGCCTCCGACCTGCAATCTGGCGGCAACATGGAGGGCAAGGAAACCCGCTTCGGCGTGGTCAATTCCGCGCTTTGGGCGACCGCCACCACCGCCGCCTCCAACGGCTCGGTTAATTCCATGCACGATTCCTATACGCCGCTCGGCGGGCTGGTGCCCATGTGGCTGATACAGCTGGGAGAGGTGGTGTACGGAGGCGTCGGTTCCGGCCTCTACGGCATGATCGTGTTTGCGCTGGTGGCGGTGTTCATTGCCGGCCTGATGATAGGCCGCACGCCGGAATACCTGGGCAAGAAGATCGAGGCCTTCGAAATGAAGATGGCGGCGGTCGCCATCCTGATGCCCCCGCTGGTGGTGCTGGTCGGCACCGCCCTCGCCGTCGTGCTGGACGCCGGCCGCGCCAGCATCCTCAATCCCGGCGCGCACGGCTTCTCGGAGATCCTCTACGCCTTCTCCTCGGCCGGCAACAACAACGGCAGCGCCTTCGCCGGACTCTTGGCCAATACGCCGTTCTACAACATCGCGCTCGGCTTCGCCATGCTGTTTTCGCGCTACTGGCTGATGGTGCCGGTGCTGGCCATCGCCGGCGCGCTGGCGGCGAAGAAGAGCGTCCCGGTTTCTGCCGGCACCCTGCCAACCCATACGCCGCTGTTTATCGGCCTGCTGATCGCGACCGTCATCGTCGTGGGTGCCCTCACCTTCCTGCCTGCCCTGGCGCTTGGCCCGCTCGTCGAGCACTTACAGATGATCGGCGTGGAATAAGGAATCAGCATGCACAAGACTCGATCGCTCTATGACGCTAACCTGATGCACGCCGCGCTATGGGATTCCTTCAAACGCCTGTCGCCCCGCTACCAGATCAAGAACCCGGTGATGTTCGTGGTCTGGCTCGGCAGCGTCCTGACCACGGGCCTATTCATCCAGGCGCTGGTCGGACGTGGCGAGGCCTCCGCGGGCTTCATCCTCGCCGTCTCCGTCTGGCTCTGGTTCACCGTACTATTTGCCAATTTCGCTGAGGCGATGGCGGAAGGCCGGGGCAAGGCCCAGGCCGACGCCTTGCGCGGGCTGCGCCAGACGGTGTGGGCGAAGAAGCTGCAACAGCCTCATTACGGTTCGCCTTGGTACACCGCACCTTCCGGCGACTTACGGCGCGGCGACGTGGTGCTGGTCCAGGCTGGCGATGTCATTCCCGCCGATGGCGAGGTGATCGAAGGCGTGGCCTCGGTGGACGAGTCGGCCATCACCGGCGAATCGGCGCCGGTGATCCGCGAGTCGGGCGGCGATTTCTGTGCCGTCACCGGCGGCACCCGGGTGCTGTCCGACTGGGTGGTGATGCGCGTGACGGTCAATCCGGGCGAGACCTTTCTCGACCGCATGATCGGCATGGTGGAAGCGGCCAAGCGCCAGAAGACCCCCAACGAGATTGCGCTGACCATCCTGCTGGTGGCGCTGACACTTGCATTCCTTATGGCCACCGTGACCCTTCTTCCGTTCTCGCTCTTCAGCGTGGGCGCAGCTCATGCGGGTACGCCGATCGCGGTTACTGTGCTGATCGCACTGCTGGTCTGTTTGATCCCCACCACCATCGGCGGGCTGCTCTCGGCCATTGGAATAGCCGGCATGGGCCGCATGATGGAAAGAAATGTCATTGCCACATCGGGGCGGGCGGTGGAAGCGGCCGGCGACGTGGATGTGCTGCTACTGGACAAGACCGGCACCATCACCCTGGGCAACCGTCAGGCGGCCGGTTTCGTTCCGGCGCCGGATGCGCACCAGGCCGAGCTCACCGAGGCTGCGATGCTTGCCTCGCTGGCCGATGAGACTCCGGAAGGCCGCTCGATCGTGACCCTCGCGAAGGAAAAGCTCGCGCTCAAGGGCCGCGACATTCACGCCGAGGGCGCGAGCTTCGTGCACTTCTCCGCCCACACGCGCATGAGCGGCATCGACTGGCAGGAGCGCAGCATCCGCAAGGGCGCCGCCAGCGCAATCCAGGAGCACGTACTGGCGTTGGGCGGCCATTGGCCGGCAGCGGTGCAGGCCAGCGTGGAGGACATCGCGCGGCGCGGCTCCACCCCGCTGGTGGTGTCCGAAGGCGAGCGTGTCCTGGGCGTGGTCGAACTCAAGGACATCGTCAAGGGCGGGATCAAGGAGCGTTTCGCCGAGATGCGCCGCATGGGCATCAAGACCGTGATGATCACGGGCGACAACCGGCTCACCGCCGCGGCCATTGCTGCCGAAGCCGGAGTGGACGATTTTCTCGCAGAGGCGACGCCTGAGGACAAGCTCAAACTCATCCGCCAGTACCAGGCCGAAGGACGGCTGGTGGCGATGACCGGGGACGGCACCAACGACGCGCCGGCGCTGGCCCAGGCCGATGTGGCGGTGGCGATGAACACCGGCACCCAGGCCGCCAAGGAGGCCGGCAATATGGTGGACCTGGATTCCAACCCGACCAAGCTGGTTGAAGTGGTGGAGACCGGCAAACAGATGCTGATGACGCGCGGCTCGCTCACCACTTTCAGTATCGCCAATGACGTCGCCAAGTACTTCGCCATCATCCCGGCCGCCTTCGCGACGACTTACCCGGCGCTTAATGCCTTCAACGTCATGCGGCTTGCCACCCCCAGTTCGGCCATCATGTCGGCGGTGATCTTCAATGCGCTGATCATCGTTGCCCTGATTCCGCTTGCGCTCAAGGGCGTCAAGTACCGGCCCCTGGGCGCGGCGGCGATCCTGCAGCGCAATCTGTGGATCTACGGCTTCGGCGGGCTGATCGTGCCCTTCATCGGGATCAAAACCATCGACCTGGTCCTGGTCGGTCTGCATCTTGTCTAGGGAACACACATGCTCAAGGAACTCAAACCCGCACTGTTCGTCTTTGTCATCCTGACCCTGATCACCGGCGTGGCCTACCCGGCGCTGGTGACTGTTATCGCCCAGCTTGCCTTCCAGAGCCAGGCAAATGGCAGCCTGATTGAAAGAAATGGCAGGACGGTAGGCTCGCGCCTCATCGGCCAGCCGTTCTCCGACCCGAAATACTTCTGGAGCCGCCCCTCCGCCACCTCCCCTATGCCCTTTAACGCCGCGTCTTCCAGCGGATCAAATTTGGGGCCGCTCAACCCCGCGCTGGAGGATGCTGTCAAGGCGCGCATCGCGGCGCTCAAGGCTGCCGATCCCGGCCAGAGCGCAGCGATCCCAGTGGATCTGGTTACCACATCGGCGAGCGGCCTCGATCCGCACATCAGCCCGGCGGCGGCCGAGTACCAGCTCGCGCGGGTGGCCCGCGTGCGCGGTTTGGCGCCGGAGGAAGTCAGGCGCCTGGTGGCGGCCAATACCGAATCACGCCAGCTCGGCGTGCTGGGCGAACCGCGCGTCAACGTGCTGACCCTCAACTTGGCGCTCGATCAGGCGCTCGCACGCTAAGCCTTGGGGTATTGCCGGATCTGTGGCTGAACGGGGGTCAAGCTCAGGCGGGCGCGAGTGACAAAGCGTGCAAGGCCTTGATGCAAGCTCAGCGCGGCTCAGGTCCCGTATACGCGCCGTGCCCGCGAGGCGAAAGCCTCCAGCGTCCGCGAGGCGGACTTGGTCAGCAGATAGCCGGCAATCCCCACCGCGAGTCGCGATGGCGGCGTCAGCTTCATGTTGAATTGCACCCGGCTACCGGTTCTGTCTGGTTCGAAATCCCAGCGGATCTCCAGATCACCCAGCAGTTCCTGGCGCGAACGCACGATGATGGAATTCGGGCGCTGCAGGGTTGCAATCGCGCTCAGGGTCAACTCGACGAACGCCAGGCCGATGACCTGGTCGACGTACAGGACGTTGCCGTCGCGCACGCGGATGCTCACCTGCCGGTACTCGCGGAGGAATTCTGGGTAGCGCTCAACATCGGCAACCAGATCGAACATGCGATCCGGGGCGTAGGGCAACACGGCAGATTGCGCATAGCGTATCGCTTTCCCGTCATCTCCCATAGGCAAAACCCCCCTGCAAAACACGGCGCCGAATTGCCGATTCGAGCCAGAATAGCGCCTAAAGCCAACCGGCGTCGCTTTGGCCGGTGGCTTTTTTCTGCACACTTGTTGGAGTTAGTGCATCATTGCAACTGCGTCAGTGGATTTATGCGGTTTGAGAACACAGCCCATAGGGGGCGGTGACACCGCATGACGGTTTTTTGAGGAGTCTCTGAATGGGAACAAAGTTATATGTCGGCAACCTGGGGTATGGGGTAAAGAGTAGTGACCTGGAGACGCTGTTTGCATCTCACGGCACAGTGCGCTCGGCAGAAGTGATCACCGACCGCGCCAGCGGCCAGTCCAAAGGCTTCGGTTTCGTTGAAATGGGCAGCGAGCAGGAAGCGAAAGCGGCCATCTCCGCCCTCAACGGCAAGGAAGTGGAAGGTCGAAGCTTGACTGTCAACGAGGCTCGCCCCAAGGAAAGT
>JBAWGM010000253.1:0-8576 GCA_049592895.1 Thiobacillaceae bacterium
GCAACTTGATGGCATCGCCTTTGGCGCCGGTCCTGGCTCTTTCACCGGCATCCGCATCGCCTGTTCGGTCGTTCAGGGCCTGGCCCTGGGTGCGGATTTGCCCGTCGCTCCGGTGTGCACTCTGGAAGCGCTTGCGGAGCAGGCGGCCACGGACGGGGTGGTGGCAGCGCTGGATGCCCGTCTGGATGAAGTTTATGTGGCGTATTACCAGCGAGAGGGCGAAATTTGGCAGCCCCGGTTTGGGCCCGCACTGTGTTCAATTGCGGATACGCCTTCTCTCACGCGGCCAGGCTGGGCCGGCATTGGCAGCGGCTTCCTGATTCAGGATGGAGCCCTGGGGCGGCATCTGGGACTGCAAGGTGCATGGGTCAACGGAGCGTGCTACCCGGAGGCCGGCGCCATTGCCAGGCTCGGCGCGGCGGCGCTGGCCAGGGGAGAGGGCCGGGACGCGGCGGATGCGCAGCCGGTCTATCTGCGCAACAAGGTGGCGCTGACCATAGAAGAACGCGCGCAGAGGAAACGGGCATGAGCGCCGTGTTCGAACTGGAGCACCTGATCCGTCCGATGCGCGAGCGGGACATCGCCGCGGTGTTGCGCATCGAGAAACTCAGCTATGAATTCCCCTGGAACGCGGGCATCTTCCATGACTGCCTGACGGCGGGCTACAGTTGCTGGGTGCATGAAAGCGCCGGGCAGGTAAGCGGATACTATGTGCTGATGGTGGGGCCGGGCGAGGCGCACATCCTGAATGTGGCGATTTCCCCCGATTGGCGCGGTCACGGTCTGGGAAGGAATCTTGTGCTCCACGCCATCGATGGCTCGCGGCAGTGGAACGCCCGCTTGCTGTTTCTGGAAGTGCGGCCCAGCAACGAAGTCGCGCGGCAACTCTATCGTGATCTTGGTTTTGAAGACGTCGCCATACGCAGGGATTACTACCCTGCGCTTGAGGGCCGCGAAGATGCCTGGGTGATGAGGCTGGAGCTGTGAACCCCAGACGCGGGGACATGTTCCGCGAATTGGGGCTGGCGCCGGTGTGGCGACTCAAGTCACGGCCTGCGGATCAAGGGGAAGAGGGCGACGCAAAGCCGGCCAGGAATGTGCAGCGGCTTGCGGATACCGGGCCTGCCGTCATGGAAATGAACTGGGCGCAACTCGGGGAAGCCGTTCTTAACTGTACCCTATGCGACCTGCATCTGACCCGCACCCAGGGCGTGGTGGGGGTGGGCGACCGGAACGCGGACTGGTTGATCATCGGTGAAGCGCCGGGCGCCGATGAAGACGCCAAGGGCGAACCGTTTGTCGGGCAAGCCGGCAAGCTGCTCGATGCCATGCTGGCGGCAATCGGCTTGAAGCGCGGCGAGAATGTCTATATTGCCAATGTGCTCAAGTCGCGTCCTCCGGGCAACCGCAACCCGCAGCCGGAAGAAGTCACTGCCTGCCTGCCCTATCTGGAGCGGCAGATTCAGTTGATCCAACCCAAACTGATTCTTGCGCTGGGCCGGTTTGCCGCCCAGACCCTGCTCGATACTGAAGAGGCCATAGGCCGGTTGCGGGGCAGGGTGCACCGGCGTCAGGGCGTGCCCCTGATCGTCAGCTACCATCCGGCCTATCTGCTGCGCAATCCCGTGGACAAGGCGAAAGCCTGGGAGGACTTGTGCCTGGCGCGAGCGACAATGTCCGAAGGAACAGGGAGGACATGAGGACAAGAGGAAAGGCAAGAACTGCTTTACTCCTGTACTCTTGTCCTCTTTGTGCAATACGCACTTTGGTTTTCCGAGTGTAAAGACATAGGAGGATGGAAATGAAGAAATGGCTGGCGTTCGGTTTCCTGATGTTGGGCCTGTCTGGTTGCGGCTATAACACTTTGCAGACCACGGATGAGCAGATCAAGGCGTCCTGGTCCGAAGTGCTGAACCAGTATCAGCGACGCGCCGATCTGGTGCCCAATCTGGTAAACGTGGTCAAAGGCTACGCGACCCATGAGGAAAAGGTCCTGACCGAGGTGACCGACGCGCGCGCCAAGGTGGGCCAGATTCAGGTCACGCCCGAACTGATCAATGACGAGGCGGCATTCAAGAAATTCACCCAGGCGCAGGGGGAACTGAGCGGCGCCCTGTCCCGCTTGATGGCGGTCTCGGAAAACTATCCCAACCTCAAGGCGGACGGTTTGTTCCGCGATTTGCAGGCGCAACTGGAAGGGACGGAGAACCGCATCGCGGTGGCACGCAAGCGCTATATCGAAGCGGTGCAGGAGTACAACGTGACCGTTCGGAAATTCCCCGGCAACCTCACCGCCATGATGTTTGGCTTCAAGACCAAGGCCAATTTCAGCGTGGAAAATGAAAAGGCCATCAGTGCGCCTCCCAAGGTGGATTTCGGCGCGCCTGCGCCAGCACCGCAAAGCGTTCAGCCGTCGGGTGGGCAGGCACCGCAAGCACCGGCGTACCGATGACAACGAATTCCGCGCCACCCCTGGGCAGAACGCTTAGAGGATGACAAGCGATATCGCATCGCCGGCTGTCGCGCCTCACCCCAGCCCTCTCGCCTCCGGGCCGAGGGCGTTGGCATACGGGCTTCAAATCTGGTTGCTTGCCTGGCTTCTCGGTCTTGGCTCATTCATAACGGCCAGGGCCGAAGTGCCGGTGCCCGCACTGAGCCAGCGGGTCACGGATCTGACCGGCACCCTGAGCACGACGGATATCCAGCAACTGGACAGCAAACTGGGCAAGCTTGAGGCGAGCAAAGGCAGCCAGATCGCCGTGCTCCTGATTCCCAGCCTGGAAGGCGAAGACATTGCCGACTTCGGCATTCGCGTGGCCGACAAATGGAAAGTCGGACGCAAGCGCGTCGATGACGGGGTGATCCTGATCGTGGCCAAGAATGACCACAAGCTGCGCATCGAAGTCGGCTACGGTCTGGAAGGCGCGATTCCCGATGCCATTGCCAACCGGGTCATCACTGAAATCATCACGCCAAAATTCCGCGAGGGCGATTTTGCCGGCGGCATCAATGCAGGCGTCGATCAGTTGATCCGATTGATCAACGGCGAGCCATTGCCCGAACCGGCCAAGCGGACGGGCGGGAATCCGGCGGCGCTCGGCAGCGCGTTTATCTTCAGCTTGATCGGAGGCCTGATCGGAGGCGCCCTGCTTTCCATGTTTGTCGGCCGCACCGGCGGCAGTTTGCTGGGCGCAGTCGGCGCTGGGGTGGCTGGCTGGTTGTTGAGCGGCATACTGATGCTGGGAATCTTCAACGCCTTTATTGTGCTCTCCATGTTAGGCGGCCGGAGTCGCGGTGGCGGCTGGTCCAGCGGAGGCTGGGGCGGAGGTGGATTTGGCGGCGGCGGCTTTGGTGGCGGAGGAGGAGGTAGCTGGGGCGGCGGTGGCGGCGGCTTCGGCGGAGGAGGGTCATCCGGATCATGGTAGCGCGCGTATTCAAGCACCTTTTGGCGCCGCAGTGGCGCTTGCGCACCGCGTTCCCGCGTTCGACATTGGATGCTATCGAGGCAGCGATCAAGGCTTCCGAAACGCGCCATAGCGGCGAACTGCGATTTGTCATCGAAGCCGCGTTGCCGTTGCTTGAATTGATGCGCGGCCTGTCAAGCCGGCACCGGGCGATTGAAGTATTCGGCCAGATCCGGGTCTGGGATACCGAAGAAAACAGCGGCGTCCTAATTTATGTGCTGCTGGCCGAGCACCGGCTGGAAATTGTCGCGGATCGCGGCCTGGCAAAACGGGTTGAGCAGGGGGAGTGGGATGTTATCGCACGCGACATGCAGGCAGCCTACGCCAAGGGACAGTTTCTGGCCGGATCGACTGCCGGAATCGAGGCCATTACCCGTCTGCTGGAACAGCACTTTCCCCCCGGCGGGGCCAATCCGAACGAATTGCCGGACCGCCCGTTGATACTGAAGCGCTGAGGCGAATAAGGATGCATTCCATAGAGTTCTTTGACCGGCAATTCCGCCAACAGGTCGCCAAGGGCGAGTTTGCGCTCAACCCTTTTGAACAGGCGGTGCTGCCGCATCTTTCCGGCAGCGCGCTGGACCTGGGCTGCGGGCTGGGAAACCTGGCGATTGCCGCCACAAAGCAGGGCTGCGCGGTGACTGCTCTGGATGGCAGCCGCACCGCGGTCGATCGCATCAATGACGCCGCAAATAAATTGGGCCTGAGTCTCGCCGCGTATCAGGCCGATCTGAGCCACTATGCCATCGACGGCGATTACGACAGCATCGTTGCCATTGGTCTGCTGATGTTTTTCCCTCAGGACAAGGCACGCGCCACGCTGGCGGACATTCTGGCGCACACCAAGCCCGGCGGTGTCGCTGCCGTCAACGTGCTCATCGAGGGCACCACCTTTATGGGCATGTTCAAATCTGGACACTACTATTTGTTTGACGACAACGAACTGACAAAAGCACTTGAAGGATGGGAAACCCTGCATTCAAAGTACGACGAATTCCCCGCGCCGGAAAACACCGTCAAGAAATTTCACACGGTGGTGGCGAGGAAGCCGAAGTAGACAGAAGTCAGAAGGAGCGAGAGGCCGGACATCACTCCCTACTGTGACAGAACACGCCGCAGGCGCTGCGAAAATTTTCCGCTGTCGCACCCCATTTGGAATTTGCATTGCCCTACAAACCGGGTGCCTATGTCTGGCTGGATTGGCAGGTGATAGCAATGTGCTAGTCTGGTGCTATGTAAGTTTCACAGGAGACGGAAATGGGCGCTAAAACCAAGCCCCACGCTAATACAGCCCAATTCAATGTCCGACTGCCCGCCGAGTTGAAAGCAAGGCTGGAAAACTACGCGCAACGCGTCGGGCGCCCGCATGCCAATGTGGCTAGCGAAGCGCTGGCGGATTATCTTGACTGGCGCATTCCGCAAATTGAAGCCTTGCAGAAAGCCATTGCCGCAGCAGATCGGGGCGACTTTGCGAGCGCGGAAGAAGTGGAAGCATTCCTCAAACCTTTTGAGGCTTAAATGGACGCTTAGCGCATTGGCTGATTTGCATCGGATTCTGGAATACATCGAACAGGACAGCCCGCAACCCGTTCGTGCGATGGCAGCGGGATTCAAGAAAACTGCATCCACTCATCGGGCGGCGTGGCGAAATCGAAGGCGCGCGTGAACTGATGCTGCATCGCAATTATCTCTTGACTTACCGTATAAGCAGCGAGGCCGTCGAAATCCTACAAGTCTGGCACGTTGCGCAAAAACGCTATCACTGAGCATTGCACCGGATTGAATTCATGCGCTGCAACGCGCCTGACTTATTGCACGCTGCGGGCTGCACGTTCCAGATTCAGCGCCGGCAATCTTCTCAGAATTTCCTCATCGCGCATTTCAGGCGTGTAGTCGGCCCAGCCGTAGGCGGCAGCGGCGGCGGCATCCAGTTCCTTGTGCGCGTTGTCCAGCCAGGCGGGACGGGCCTCGTAGAGATTGGTCAGTTTGCGCTTTTTCAGCTTGGCCTCGTGGCCGGGCTTGGCGACGGGGCGCAGCGGAAAATTGGCCTGTTCCTCAGTTCGTTGAGCTTTTTCGCGGCGGCGGGCAATGGAAGTCCCTCCCCCGCTTGCTCGAGAGGGATTTAGGGTGAGGGAGGGCGCGGTGGTGCGGGCCAACTCCCCTCTCCCGCGAGCGGGCGAGGGGAGGTATCGCGCGGTGTAAAGCCTTCGGCCTGCGCCGGTTCTGGCGGCACCGCGTTCATATTGATACGACTCGGAATCGCGCGGTTTCACCACCCCCAGCAGATCGCACAGGTCTTCGAAATGCGGTTGCGCCCCGGCGCGTTCGGACAGCGGATTGTCGCGCCATTTGGCGATGAAGGCCTGGGGAGTCATCAGTGCACGATGTCGTTACGATGCCGCTTCCACAAGCCGGTCATGACGATGCTGATAAACAGGCCAAAGATCAGCATGACCGTATGGATGTGAAAATTGGCACCAATCATCAGGGTGTAGGCGCCGATCAGCAACAGGATGCCGATGTTCTCGTTGAAGTTCTGCACGGCAATCGAGTGCCCGGCACCCATGATGAGGTGACCTCGATGCTGGAGCAGGGCATTCATGGGCACGACGAAGTACCCGGACAGGATTCCGGCCAGCAGCAGCACAGTGTTGGCCGTCGCAACGCCATGCACCCAGATCATCGCGATGGGGACGAAGCCGATGGCAATGCCTGCCGGTATGACCGAGACGGACCGCTCCAGCCTGACCAGCTTGCCGGCAAGGGCGGCGCCAATGGCTATGCCCAACGCGACCAGCCCGGTCATCTGGGTGGCGCGGTCAAGCCCAAAAGCAAGGTTGAAAGCGGCCCACGGAATGATGAGCTGCCTGAGTGTGGCGCCTACGCCCCAAAATAAAGTCGTGACAGCGAGGGAGACCTGCCCCAGGGGATCTTTCCAAAGCAGGGTGAAGGAGTGCCAGAAATCGTAAACAACAAAACCGGGCTTGCGGCTAAGCAGCTTGTGGTCGATTGGCACCTGTGGGATGAACAGGTTGACGATGGCGGCCAGCAGGTAGAGGCCGGTAATGGTGCCGATGGCGAACATCGGGGGCGGAACGATCCGTGTAACGCCCAGGCTTGCCAGGCCAAAACTGGCGGTATGGGAATTGATGAGCTGGCCGCCGATCATGGCGCCCAGTACGATGGCAGCGACCGTGGTGCCTTCCATCCAGCCATTGGCCGCCACCAGATGTTTGGGCGGCAGGATTTCAGTCAGGATTCCGTACTTGGCAGGCGAGTAGATGGCTGCGCCGATGCCGACCACGGCATAAGCGACAAGCGGCGCAACGCTCATCAGCATGGCCACGCAGCCGAGGAACTTGAGGGCGTTGCCAAGAAACATCACGCGCCCCTTGGGCAGGGCATCGGCGAACGATCCCACGAAGGGGGCCAGCAAAATGTAGGGGAGGACAAAGGATTCCTGAAGCAGGGGTTGGTGCCATTCGGGTGCGTTATAAAACATCAGCAAACCAATAGCGGCGAACAAGAGTGCGTTGTCGGCCAGGGCAGACAGAAACTGGGCAGTCAGGACAGTGTAGAACGTTCGATTCAAATGGATACTCGATGAATTCCGGATGTTCCTGAAAGTGGATGCGCGAAAGCGGGCATCACGGCGAATCGTATTGTCGGAACTGCTTCTAAGTGCGTCTTCTACTGGGAGTCAGGGCGTTGTCGTGCCGGGCGAGGCGAACAATTATTTGTCCTAAATAGGCAATTTGCCTGTTGGCTTATAGTTAAATTTATGGTTCAATAAAAAACTTTTCTAAGTGGATTTTTGAGCAGTCAAATGGCAGATCGCAGACTTCAAGTATTTTACACCGTAGGCAAACAGCTGAGTTTCACCAAGGCGGCTGAATTGCTTTACATGACGCAGCCCGCTGTTACGTTTCAGGTGAAACAGCTTGAGGAGCATTTCAACACCCGCCTGTTCGAGCGCAGCCATGGCCGGATTTCACTGACACCGGCGGGCGAACTCGTCATGGGTTATGCCGATCGGATTCTCAGCCTGGCGGTGGAGTTGGATGCCCGGGTAGGCGAGATGACCGGCCAGGTTGCCGGCCCGATCATGATAGGCGCTTCCACCACCATTGCTGAGTATCAATTGCCCAAGATTCTGGGTGAATTCAAGCAGCGCTATCCCCAGGTGCAGGCGCGCCTGACCGTGGCCAATTCGGAAACCATCGAAGGCAAAGTGGCGGACCATACCCTGGATGTGGGCTTGATCGAGTCTCCTTCCCACGACCCCAGCCTGTCGACCTATGCCTGTTGCGATGATGAACTAGTGATGATATGCGCGCCCCAACATGCGCTGGCGAGCAAATGCGTTGTCAGTCCCAAGCAACTGGCCGAGCAACCCTATGTTTCCCGCGAGCAGGGTTCCGGCACCCGGGAAGTGATAGACCAATACTTCCGTGACAATGGCATCAACCCGGACGATCTGCACATCGAAATGGAGCTGGGCAGTCGCGAAGCAATCAAGGGCGCCGTTGAGGCGGGGCTGGGTATCGCCATACTGTCTGCGTCCACCATTACCAAGGAGATCAAGCTGGGTGATCTGGTGGCGCTTCGTTTGGACCCGCCCCTGTTTCGCGAGCTGTCCCTGGTTTATGCGCCGGAAAAATTCCGCAGCAAGCTGCTGGATGCCTTTATTGCTTTGGTCGAAACGAAGTTCGCCCATTGCAATACCGAAATGATGCCACTGCGCCGCACGGCGGCGCCCAAGGCCAAAGTCCGGACTTGATCTGCGCGAAGTTCCGTGAGTCCGGATGCACGAAAATTGCTGGATTGTTTTCGGCGCCTGTCAGCCGACAGGCAGTCGGCCCTGCTCGACTATGCTCAGTACCTGGCCGGCAAGGAAGAGAATTCCCGGCAAAGCAACGTGTCCGCAGTTCCCCTTGATATTCCGCGGCCCGACAACGAAAGCGTCATCAAGGCCGTTCGACGGCTGCGGGAAACCTATCCCATGCTGGATCAGAACCGGATATTCGGCGATGTGTCGAGCCTGATGACCCGCCACGTGATGCATGGCGTTTCGTCGGTGGATATCATCGACGAACTGGAAGTTATATTCCG
>JBAWGM010000254.1:0-3616 GCA_049592895.1 Thiobacillaceae bacterium
AAGAAGAACCGTGAGCATCTGGATGCCGTTGCCGCCCGATTGATATTGCAGGGATTTTTTGATGCCCGACACACTGCCTGACGCCGAAGACCTGCTCGCCAGACTGGCCTTGGCGATCGCGCCCGAACTGACGCCCGAGACTGCCCTGGTCGGTATCCACACCGGCGGCGCCTGGATAGCAGAACGCCTGCATGCCCAGCTCGGTGTCGCTCAGCCTCTGGGGGTTCTGGATATATCCTTTTATCGAGACGACTTCTCCCGCATCGGCCTGCATCCCCAGGTCAAACCTTCCCGCATCCCCTTCCAGGTCGAAGACCGGCCGCTCATCGTGGTGGATGACGTGCTGTATAGCGGCCGAACTGTACGCGCAGCCATGAACGAGCTGTTCGATTATGGCCGGCCGGCGTCCATCCGGCTTGCAGTACTGGTGGACCGGGGTGGCAGGGAGTTGCCCGTCTGCCCGGATTTTGCGGGTGCGCGTCTCAATCTGCCCGCCGACCGGAATCTGCAGCTCACCCGCACTGCGGATGGCCTGTTATCTCTTTTCCAAAGGACCTCCTGATCGCGCACTCGATGAGTCCCGACCCCCAACTCAACCCGGATGCCAGCCTCAGACACCTGTTGACGCTGGATGGCCTGCCTCCCCGCATCCTGACCCAAATACTCGATACCGCGGAATCCTTCATGGATGTCGGCGAGCGGGATGTGAAGAAAGTTCCGCTGTTGCGGGGCAAGGCGATCTTCAATCTGTTTTTCGAGCCCTCCACGCGTACCCGTACGACTTTCGAAATCGCCGCCAAGCGGCTGTCGGCAGACTTGGTTAATCTCAATATTTCCTCGTCCAGCCAGACCAAAGGTGAAACCATACTCGACACCGTGGCCAACCTCACCGCCATGCATGCCGACATGTTCATCGTGCGCCACGGACAAAGCGGCGCCGCCCATTTCATCGCCCGCCATGTCGCACCCCATATTTCAGTGGTGAATGCGGGTGACGGCCGCCACGCGCACCCCACCCAGGGGCTGCTCGACATGTTTACCATCCGCCGTTACAAAGGCGCCTTCCACAACCTGCGCGTGGCCGTGGTCGGCGATGTGCTTCACTCCCGCGTGGCCCGCTCGCAACTGCATGCCTTGACCAGCCTGGGGGTCCCGGAAGTGCGGGTCATCGCCCCCAAGACCCTGTTGCCAACCGGCGTTGAACAGATGGGCGTGCATGTTCATCACGACATGCGCACCGGCCTCAAAGACGTCGACGTGATCATCATGCTGCGGCTGCAAAACGAGCGAATGAAAGGCGCACTGCTGCCGTCCGCCGGCGAATATTTCAAGCACTATGGCCTCACGATGGAGAAACTCAAGCTTGCCAAACCCGATGCAATCGTCATGCATCCCGGGCCCATGAACCGCGGAGTGGAAATCGATTCGGAAGTGGCGGATGGGCCCCAGTCCGTGATCCTGCCCCAGGTGACCTACGGTATCGCCGTGCGTATGGCGGTAATGAGCATCCTTGCCGGAAATGTCAGCGGAGCGACGACATGAGCAGCAAACAGGGGCTGCGCCTGACGGGGAAGCGCGCGACCTCGAATACGGTCAATTGCCCAAACGATTACACCCGAATAATCAATGACCCACAGGTGACGGCGGCATGAGGATCCACATCCGGAACGGCCGCCTCGTCGATCCCAAGAACCAGTTGGACCAGTTGGCCGATTTGTACATTGCCGCCGGCAAGATCGTCGGCTTGGGCCCGCCCCCGGCGGATTTCCATGCGAACCGCACCCTCGACGCCAGCGGTCACATCGTCTGCCCCGGACTGGTGGACGTATCGGTGCGTCTGCGCGAGCCGGGCTTCGAATACAAGGCCACACTGGAGTCGGAAATGGCTGCCGCCGCGGCCGGCGGTGTCACGTCCCTGGCCTGTCCGCCGGACACGGATCCGCCACTGGATGAACCCGGCCTGGTGGAAATGCTCAAATTCCGCGCAAAGAACCTGCCCGGACCGAGGGTCTATCCCATTGGCGCCCTCACCCAACAACTCAAGGGCGAGTACCTCACCGAGATGGCGGAACTCACGGAAGCCGGCTGCGTTGCCTTCTCCCAGGCCGACTCACCCATCACCGACACCCTGGTGCTGATGCGCGCCATGCAATATGCCGCCACCTTCGGCTTCCTTCTGTGGCTCAGACCACAGGATTATTTCCTTGCGCGCGACGGCGTGGCGCACGACGGCCCCGTGGCTTCCCGTCTCGGCCTGCCAGGCATTCCCGCGCTGGCCGAAACAACTGCCCTTTCCACCATCCTGTTGCTGGCACGGGATACCGGCTGCCGCATTCACTTGAGTCGCCTTTCCACGCGCGAGAGCATCGGCATGGTGAGGGCCGGCAAGTTGCAGGGCATCAATCTCAGTTGCGACGTGGCCGTCGCCAATCTGCACCTAAGTGAAATGGACCTCACCAGCTTCGACAGCCAGTTTTATCTTATCCCCCCCCTGCGTTCGCTGCGCGACCGTGACGCCCTGTGCCAGGCACTCAAGGATGGCAGCATTGATGCGGTGTGTTCCGACCACGCACCACTGGATGACGACGCCAAGCAGCTCCCGTTTGGTGAAGCCAGCCCGGGCGCATCCGGCGTGGAGCTGTTGCTCCCCCTCACCTTGAAGTGGGCGGCCGAGCATCATGTCCCGCTGCTGGATGCCATTGACCGGATTACCTGGAAACCCGCCCAGATTCTCGGCATTTCCGCCGGCCACCTCTCGCCTGGCGCCTGCGCGGATGTGTGCGTGTTCGATCCGGAAGCGCGCTGGACGGTCAGCCCGCGCAGCCTCATCAGCCAGGGACACAACACCCCGTTTCTGGGCCACGAGATGGCAGGAAAAGTGCGTTACACCGTGATCGACGGACACCTGGATTACGAGGCGCCGAATGGCCGGTAAACCGGGACACGCGCAGTTTCTCGCGAGATGTGGTGCCCAGTTCCGGTAAAATGCCACTTTAACAAGCATTCTTACCACCATGAGCGCATCCCGCCTGCGCGAGATTCCCTACAACTACACTTCGTTTTCCGACCGCGAAATCGTCATTCGCCTGTTGGGCGAGGACAGTTGGCGCGTCCTTAACGAACTGCGTGCGGAGCGGCGCACCGGCCGCTCCGCACGCATGCTGTTCGAAGTGTTGGGCGACATCTGGGTGGTGGATCGCAATCCCTACCTGCAGGATGACCTTCAACTCAACCCGAAGCGCCGTGCCGCCCTGATCGAGGCACTGCGCCACCGGCTGAATGAGATTGACCGCCGGCGCCAGGGCAACGACAAGGTTGAGGGTTTGCTGGTGGCTGGTCGCCACGCGGTGGAAAAATTCGAAAAAGGCTTTGACGAAACCGCCCGGCTGCGACGCGAGATTGTGAAGAAACTCGCCCCCCACACGCGCGAGGATAATATTGCCTTCGACGGGATGGCGCGGGTCAGCCATGTGACAGACGCCACCGACTGGCGGGTCGAATATCCCTTCGTGGTACTCAATCCGGACGGACAGGAGGAAATTCCCGGCCTGGTCGCAGGCTGCATCGAACTGGGCCTGACCGTGATTCCGCGTGGCGGCTGTACCGGATACAGCGG
>JBAWGM010000255.1:0-4650 GCA_049592895.1 Thiobacillaceae bacterium
AGTGTCGGCTGCCGATGCGATGTCGCCAGCCACGGCAGATTCGTCGGCCGCCGCCGCCTCTCCCGGCGATTCCACCGGTGCGCTGGCGACGCTCGCCGCCTCTTCCGTCGCCATCATTGCTTCGCCCTCGCCCATACGGCCGGTGACGTTCTCAACTTCCTTCATGAAGCGACTCAGGCGCGAGCCGCCGAGCGAGATCTCGCTCTGGCCGCCATCCAAGATGCCCGCCGAAAGTGAGCGCTTGAAGGCGAGCACCGAGAGCATTCCCTCCTCGATGGTGCCCTTGGCGATGAAATTGACGATCTGCACCGGACGCTTCTGACCCATGCGGTGAATGCGCCCGATGCGCTGCTCCAGAAGCGCCGGGTTCCACGGCAGGTCCATATTCACCAGCGTCGAGGCATGCTGCAGGTTCAGTCCCGCCGCGCCCGCGTCGGTGGACAGGAAGACGCGACAGTCCGGATCGGCGCGAAAACGTTCGACCAGCGCCGGGCGCCTTTCCGAAGGCACGCCGCCATGGAAACTGACGTAGCCGATGCCGCGATCTTCCAATCTGCGGATGACGATGTCGTGGGTGCGCGTCCACTGGCTGAACACCACCGCCTTCGCATCCGGCTGGAGGAAGATGCCGTCGAGCAGCGCCGCCAGCTCGTCGGCCTTGACGCCGTGGTCCGTTGCCTGGTCCAGCAGATAGGTGCTGTTGCAGGACATGCGCATGTTCTGCAGGGCGCAGGTCAGTCGCCGTTGATCCTTGTCCGACAGAAACTTCGTCCGCCGCCAGCGCTTCACGATCTGCGCCACGATGTCGGCGTTCTCCTGGTGATGCACCATCTGCATTTCGGTCATCGGCACCAGCAGGTTCTGGTCCGTGCGACTGGGCAGCTGTGTCAGGACCTCGGACCGGCGCCGGCGGATCAGGATTGGCGCCAGCGTCTGGCCGACCTTCTCCAGCCCCGTGTAGCCGGTGACGCGGCCGAATTCATCCTTGACCTGGTGCTGGTGCAGCAGCTTCCAGGTGGGTCCCAGGCGGTGCTGGTCGACGAACTGCACGATCGAGATCAGCTCCTCGAGCTTGTTTTCGAGCGGCGTGCCGGTGAGCACCAGGGCGTATGGACTATCGATGCGCTTGAGCGCCCGCGCGCCGATCGTGTTCCAGTTCTTGATGCGCTGCGCCTCGTCGACGATCACCAGTTCCGGAGCCCACGCGGCGATCAGGTCGAGATCGGGCTTCAGCTTTTCGTAGTTGGTGATCTTGCAGAAATCGTCGGCGCTGAAATCCTTCTGCCGCTGCGCCCGGCCGTCGGCCACCACGCGCGCGGCACGGCCGGAAAAGCGGCTGATTTCGCCTTGCCATTGGTACTTGAGCGAGGTCGGGCACACGACCAGCACGCGCGAGACGCCGAAATGTCGCGCCAGGATTTCCATCGCCGCAATGGCCTGGATGGTCTTGCCCAGGCCCATCTCGTCGCCGATCAGGGTTCGGCCGGCGCGCACCGCGAACAGCGCGCCCTCGGCCTGGTATGGATACAGCGGCGCCTTGAGCAGCTTCGCCAGCTTCTTGTCGGCTGCCCCGCGCGGGAACAGGCTGTCGAGAACCTCCGCCCGCCGCGCCGCATCGCGCCGGCCGGCGATAAAGTCGAGAGCATCGTCGTAGGCACGCAGTTCGTGGCCGCTTTTCGCCGCCGCCGCGAGGAAGTGCTCCAGCTTGCCGAAGCGCTCCTCCGGCAGGACGCCACCGCGCGAGGCGGCGAAAAGCCTTGAGGCCGCTTTCATCACGGCCGGCGGGCAGTCCGATCCGGCGCGGAAGTATACCGCGCGCGCGCCGTCGTTACGCAGGTAGATCTCGGAAAATGCCGGACGCCACCCCTGGGCAAAGGCGGCCTTCGCCCCACGCTTCTTCTCAAGCCGGGCGAGGACGAACTCGATGTGCTTGCAGGTGCCCAGTTCGTTGGTGGCGTAGTCCGGGCAGGAGCAGTAGTTTTCGCCTGCATTGAGACCGCGTATCGCCACGCGGTAGCTGGCTTTCGACTGCGGGTTGCCGACGCGAAACTCCGAAAAGAACGGTTGGTCGCCCCGATTTTCCAGCACGAACGCCTGGTCACGCCCGAACTGGCGGCGCAGTGCGCGTTGCCAGTCGGCGGGAGCGAGGTCGACCGGCGGATAGGCGCGAGAGAGCTTCGGTTCCCTGACGGACCGCTTGGAGGCAGGCTGCCGTTTCAACGTTGAACCCTTGTCAGAAGTGCTCGATCGAGCGGAAGTTCGGCCTCGACAGGTCCTTCAGCGTTCGCCTCGGCGCGAATCGAGTAGCCCATCGCTCGGTAGCCACGCTGGCGCTTGTCCCACATTCGAAGCAGGGCCGGGTGACCGGTATCCACGAAGTCGATGATCCGCACGTCAGTCTTGGTGGCGTGCTCCCGATGCAGCCGGCCAGCGTACTGTTGCAACGTCCCCTTCCACGACACAGGCATCGCCAACACCAGGGTGTCGAGGGGCGGATGGTCGAATCCTTCGCCGACAAGCCTGCCGGTGGCCAGCAGAATGCGCGGCGCATCGGGTGGCAGCGCGTCGAGTTCTGCGATGAGCGTGGCGCGTTGTTTCCTAGACATCCGCCCGTGAAGAACGAACGGTACCGGGGCCTCGGCGCCCATGGCCGCCTGGATGGCGTCGAGGTGCTCGGTGCGCTCGGTTAGGACCAACACCTTACGGCCCTGATCGAACGCCTTCCTGATTTCTGTGGCAATGGCTGCTGTCCGCGACCGGTCGTTGGCGAGGTGCCGAAACACTTCCTGAATCCCCGACTCCGGCGGCAGGTCGATACGCGTAATGCACGATCGAGGCAGCACTTCCAGGTCGCGGGGCGCGTCGGTGGGTCTCGCCGCCGTGTACCGAATCGGTCCGCACTGCATGAAGATGATCGGCTGCTGCCCATCGCGGCGGATCGGCGTGGCGGTCAGGCCAAGCACGTACTGGGGCTTGCTTCGCTTCAGGATCGCGTCGAACGAAACCGCGCCGACGTGATGGCACTCGTCCACGATGACGTGGCCGTAGTTCTCGACGAGGGCATTGACCTCGCCTTGGCGGGACAGCGACTGCATCACCGCGATGTCGATCTTGCCGGTGGGCTTCGCCTTGCCGCCACCGATGGTGCCGATCATGCTCCCGCCGACGCCGAGAAAAGTCTGCAATCGCTCCTGCCACTGCTTGAGCAGTTCGGTTCGATGCACCAGCACCAGGGTGTTCACGCCGCGGCGGCCGATCATCGCAGCAGCGGTAACGGTCTTGCCGAATGCGGTCGGGGCACACAGCACGCCCACGTCGTAATGCAGCATCGCGGCAGCGGCCGCCTCCTGATCAATTCGAAGCGTCCCGACGAAACGTGCATCAATCGGCTCGCCTGCGTTGCGCTCGTCCCTCAGATCACAGCGGATTGCGTTTTCGCGCAGCAAGTCTTGCGCGGCATCGAGGCAGCCGCGCGGCAGGGCAATGTGACGGGGATAATTCTCGGCGCAGCCGATCACCCGGGGCTTGTCCCACACCGACAACCGCATGGCCTGTGCCCGGTAGAACTCGGGGTTCTGAAACGCCGCGAGGCGGATCAGGCGGTTGGCCAAAGGCTGCGGAAGCTCCGCCTTTTCGAAATAGACGAGGTTCGCCAATGTCACCGTGAGCGACTTCGGCATCGCGCCCTGCATCGTCACAGGCGGTCGCGTAGCGCGCCTCCACGGCGTTGCCAGATCCTCATCGTCAATAAAGGTCACGTCGAGGGGATGCACGCCCCCTGTGGCCCGCATGATCGTCGGCTCGATGTCCTGCGGCGACATCGACTGGATCGATGCCAGGAATTCCCATTGGTCCGGGTGCGGCCGCAGATCGGAGTCGACGAACACGGTGAAGCCGGTCTCCCGCGGCTTCTTCTGCAGCGGCAATGCGATCAGATTGCCGAAGCCGCCCTTGGGCATGGTGTCCTGATTGGGAAACAGGCGATCGTAGGACGTGAGCTTCAGCTGCCGGGTGCGCGCGCAGGTGTGGCTGATGATCGCGGTACCCAACCGACGTGCATCTCGGGCCGATACACCGTCAGCGAAGAACACCCAGGCGTGCGCCCCGTTTCCCGAACGGGAGACCTCGAGCGCAACCGGGACGCCAAGATCGGCGCACGAACGAGCGAAGGCGCGAACATCCTCTCTCCACTCGGCCTCGTCGAAATCGATCGCGAGGAAGTGGCAGCTGTCGTCCTCCAGGAGCGGGTAGACACCGATCGTGTGGTCACCGGCCAGGTGGGCGTAGATCGCAGCGTCCGAAAGCGGGATCAACGAGCGATTCCGACAGTCTCCGCACTTGATGCGTGGCTTCTCGCACACTCCAGCGCGCCACTCGTTGGCACACGCGGGCGCGTAACCTGACTTACGGGTGGTCTGGCTCTCCCAGCGGACCGGATACGCATCCCTACGACCGCGAAACAGCCGGCGAAAAAGCGCCACCTTCGCGTCCGTGGAAAGCCGCGATGATTCGGGTTTCGATGAGGACTTTGGCGGCTCCTGCGCTAGACGCCACTCGATACCGTTTGCTTCCAGCAGCGCGATCAAGCGCTCGTTCTCTGCCTGCAGCACGGCCAAGAAATCGGGCTCCGACGTGGATCCCTTGCTCGGC
>JBAWGM010000256.1:0-1945 GCA_049592895.1 Thiobacillaceae bacterium
CCGAACTTTGGGCGTGTGAAATAGCTGAGATCTTTGCGTGGTGCGGATTTCAGCTATTTTTTCAAGCATTGATGTAGCCATGTAATATGTTAATAGTCTCTTGACTGTTCCAAACAGATATGGCACTCTACGCGCCATGTATGTCGAAGCCGTCCCCAATCGCAATTCACCCCCAGCCGTCTTGCTGCGCGAGTCCTATCGCGAAGAGGGCAAGATCAAGAAACGCACCCTCGCCAACCTCTCGTGCCTTCCCACCGAGGTCATCGAAGGTCTCAAGGTTCTCCTCAAGGGCGGCGTCGCCGTACCCAGTGCGGATGACGTCTTTACCGTCGAACGCAGTCTTCCGCACGGTCACGTCGCCGCTGCGCTTGGCAGTGCGATGGCGTGTGGAGCACAAGACTGGTTCGCCGCCGCGCCGGCATCGCTGCGACGGGTCTTGTTGGCGATGCTCGTAGCCCGTGTGGTGTCGCCTGGCTCTAAGCTCGCGACCCACCGCATGCTGCGTGACGAGACCGCGGCGCACTCTCTTGGACGTGTTCTGGGCGTAGGTAACATTGAAGCCGATGAGCTTTACCGCGCCTTGGATTGGCTGCACGAGGCGCAGCCCGCGATCGAGAAGCGTCTGGCGCGGCAGCACCTGGCAGGCAGCACCTTGGTGCTCTACGATCTGACCTCCACCTGGCTGACCGGAAGGTGCTGCCCCCTGGCAGCGCGGGGTCATTCGCGGGATGGCAAGCGGGACGATCCGCAAATCGTCTTCGGCTTGATCTGCAACGCCGATGGTTGCCCGATTGCGGTGGAGGTGTTCGAGGGCAACCGCGCGGATCCGGCGACGGTATCGGCTCAGGTCGCCAAGCTGAAGGACCGCTTCGGCATTGCCCGGATCGCCTGGGTGGGCGACCGCGGCATGATCACCTCGGCGCGCATTGAGCAGGACCTGAAGCCCAACGGCATGGACTGGATCAGCAGTCTGCGCTCGCCGCAGATCGCTTTGCTGGCTCAGGAACGAGGGCCTTTCCAGCCTTCATTGTTCGATGAGCGCAACCTGCTCGAAGTGGACAGTGAGCACTTCCCGGGCGAGCGTCTGATCGTCTGCCGCAATCCTTTGCTCGCCGAAGAGCGAGCCCGCAAGCGCGCCGAGTTATTGGCGGCCACCGAAACCGAGCTTGCGGCCATTGCCACCGCCGTGCTGCGCCAGCGCAACCCGCTACGTGGCGAGCCAGAGATCGCTCTGCGCGTCGGCCGCGTGATCGACCGCTACCGCATGGCCAAGCACTTTGATCTGACGATTGCGGATGCCCGCTTTACCTGGAAGCGCAAACAAGCGCAGATCGATGCCGAAGCCGCCCTGGACGGTCTGTACGTCATCCGCACGAGTCTGCCCGCGGACCAGCTCGACCCCAATGCAGCGGTCGCCGCCTACAAGAGCCTGTCTCGTGTGGAGCGGGCGTTCCGCTCGATCAAGACCGTCGACCTTAAGGTCAGGCCGGTCTTCCACTACAGCACCGAGCGGGTTCGCGCCCACGTCTTCCTGTGCATGCTTGCCTATTACGTGGAATGGCACATGCGTGAGCGCCTGAAGCCCATGCTGTTCGACGACGAGTTCATCGAAGAAGCGCAGGCCATCAAGGTCTCCGCCGTCGCCAAGGCGCAGCGCTCGGATCATGCTAAGGATAAAGACGCGCGCAAGCACGCCGACGACGGCACGCCCTTGCACAGCTTCCACACCCTGATGCAGGATCTCGGCACGCTGGCTTACAACATCACCTACACGGCGCTCAATCCCAAGGCCAAGATCATCCTCACGACTCGCCCCACACCCTTGCAGGACAAGGCCTTCAAGCTCCTCGGCGTGAACCCCGCGCGTACCCAGTAAACGATCGGCTCGCCACCACAAATCGCATAGCAAACAAGCCACTACTTGGCGCTAAGAGCCAAAGTTCGG
>JBAWGM010000257.1:0-4222 GCA_049592895.1 Thiobacillaceae bacterium
GGCGATGGCGGTATGGCCTTGAAGGGCGCGCAAGCGCTCAGCACGAGACAACCCAGAGCAAGGACAGGGCTGCCGGGGATCTTTTTCATCCGGCCTGACGGGGTGAATGGGACCGAATTCTTCATGAAGATCCGCCAATCGGGAAGAGGGGGATACCACCTAAAGAACGCGTTCACGATGGATCCTTTTGCGTCGGATTGGCCGGGGTTCGCTTGCCAACTCTACCTTTTGCAACCCTCCGCCCCTCTGCATGCTCCGACGCAGCAGGAAAAATTCGCAACGATCGGGAGATGTCCAAGTTGGCCAAACCCTTTAGTAAACCGGATGCGTCAGCAGCTTTACTAGTGGCGTTGGACCGGATCACAAAGGCGTCAAGGGCAACGTTGCCGAGCCGGGGCAGGACTTCTGCGGCCAAATCCTGTGGGGGCAATGCCGGCGTGGGATCGGCAGGGGGCGAAACTGGTGCGAACAGGGTTGCTGGCGTAAGCCTGCGCGAGGCCTGCGCAAGGGCAGGGATCTTATCCAGGCCCAACCAGGCCAGGTACGCCATTAGCCCCAGACCTGCTGCCACGCCCACCATCACCCAAGCCCAGTTCGTCTTGCCACCGGAGGGGGCCCGGGCGAGTTCAGCATCATTGGCGGCTGCTTCGACATGGGCAAGGGACAAGTCGTGGGTCTGATCGCCATAGGCCGCCAGCAGGGTCTTGTCGGCAAGAATATTGATGCGCCGGCTGAGGCCGCTGGAAAAGCGGGTGATGGCCTGGATGGTCTTGGCGTTGAACAAGTCCGGGCCGCGGTAGCCGGCGGCTGCCAGGCGAGTCCGCAGATAGGCTGGTACAGTCTCCGCCGGCAGTGGGTCCAAGCGCAGGCTCAGGGTAATGCGATCCTTGAACTGACGGATTCGCGGATTGGCCAGCAATGCATCCAGTTCAGGCTGTCCAAACAGGATGATCTGCAGCAGCTTGTCACGGGCGGTCTCCAGATTGGTCAGCAGGCGCAGGAATTCGAGGCTCTCCAGCGCCATTCCCTGGGCTTCCTCGACCAGGACCACCACCCGGCGCCTTTGCAGGTGCTTGTCCATCAGCATGCGGTTTAGCTGGTCCAGCATGGCCTGACGGCTTGAACCGGGCACTGGATCTGAGCCCAGGTCGGTCAGCAGGGCGGCGAGGATCTCATCCGGCGACAGGCTGGGGTTGGCCAGATAAAGGCTGTCCACCGTTGCAGGCAGGCGCGTCAGCAGCATGCGCAGCAACATGGTCTTGCCGCTACCCACTTCGCCTACCACCTTGATCAGTCCCTCCCCATGACTCAGGGCATAAATCAGGGCGTCGAGAATTTCCCCCCGCTGGGCTCCGGGGAACCAGAAGTCCGTATCAGGGGTGATGCGGAAGGGAGCGGCTTTCAGCCCGAAGAATTCCAGGTACATCTAGGGAACCTCTGAAAAAGTCCCGCATGGGCCGCGCAGGGGCTTGGCGGGATGAGATGCACGAAGTGCCGCGCAGGTCGTAGTCATTCTACGATGCCCAGCGGCGCCACGCAGCAGATCGCCCGCCAAGCCCCTGCCCTCCGGGTTTGCACGAAAACTGCCCATCTGCGGCGTTGCGCTCCTCGGCATCGTACGTTCAGTATGACCTTCGTCGCGCGTCTTGCATCTGAGCATTTTTCGTGTAAACGCGACCCATGATGGACTTCTTCAGAGGTTCCTCAGGCCGGTTTCATTCACTGCCGTATGTCTGCATCCGGCTGTAAAGGGTGGTTCGGTTGATTCCCAGCATTTTTGCGGCCTGGGAAAGATTGCCGTTGGTCATGTTGAGCGCGGCCTCCACGTAGGCCTTTTCCCACTGCCGCATAGTGGCGTCCAGATTGAAATTGGCCAGGGTCTGCAACTGCTTGCGGGCGGTATCAATCAGCGCCTTGGCGTCATTGGCCATGGGAATTTCCTGCGGATAAGCCAGGTCCGTGTCTAGTTCCGCTTCCAACTGGTCCACGCTCACAGTCATGCCGGGATATTTCGTGGTAAGCCGGATGACGATGTTGCGCAACTCCCGCACGTTGCCGGGAAAGTGGTAGTCCGACCAGATCTGGCTGGATCGCTCATCCAGATGGAACGGTTTGCAATGGGCTTCGCGAGCGTAGAAATCGCGGAAATGGTCGAGCAGGCGAACCTTGTCCTGACCCATTTCGCGCAAGCATGGCACCGAGATGCCGAACACGGACAGGCGATGATACAGGTCGGCGCGGAAGCGTCCTGCCTTGATTTCTGCGCGCAGATCCCGGTTGGTGGCGGCGACTACACGGGCGTTGGAAAAACGCGGCTGGGTTTCGCCCACGCGCTGGTATTCTCCGTTTTCCATCACCCGCAGCAACTTGGCCTGGAGCTCCAATGGCAGTTCGCCGATTTCATCGAGGAACAGGGTGCCGTTCTCGGCCTCTTCAAAATAACCGGGGCGTGAGTTGGTTGCGCCGGTAAACGCGCCTTTGGCGTAACCAAACAAGGTGGGTTCCACCAGGTTGGGCGATATCGCGGCACAGTTCAGGGCCAGATACGGTTTGGCTGAACGGGGGGAAAGCAGGTGCAAACCCGAAGCCACCTTTTCCTTGCCGCTGCCGGATTCGCCTTCGATCAGGACCGGGAACGGCGCTGCCGCATATTGCTGGATTTGCCGACGCAGTTTGTCCATTACCGGGCTTTCCCCGACGATGCCGGATTCCTTGGTGGCGGGTGCCGCCTTGTCGGCGCTGCGTTCCGCATCCTGAATCATCAGCGCGCTGAACAGCATGGATTTGAGCCTGTCCGGCTCGCAGGGCTTGGCAACGAAATCGATCGCGCCCAGGGCGCGGGCGTGACGGGCGTTGGCTTCGTCGCTCTGGCCGGACAGAACAAGTATCTTGATGCTGGGGGAAATGCCCAGTAAATCGGAGATCAGGGCAAAGCCTTCATCCGGTTTGTGAGGCTGGGGAGGCAAACCGAGATCCACCAGGGCCAACTGTGGTGGGATGTCCATCTGGGTCAGCACGCTTTTGACCTGGGCTCGCGAATCCGCAGCGATGACTTCGAAGTCCTTGCCCAGGACAAAACTCAGGGTGTCCGAGATCAAAGGGTCGTCATCAACAATCAGCAGAACCGGTTTTTCGGCTTGAGCCACAATCTCTCCTCAGTTTGGTCGCGCGGACTACACCCTTCGTTTATCGACATCTATTGGGTCAGGATTTATAGATCATCTGTCATTTTTTCGACATTGTGCCAGAGCGGCACCGAATTTCAATTAATTCCCTGTCGGATATGATGCAAGAAGGCCAATTCGAGCGTTTCCTGCCGGGCCTGCTGGCAACAATCTATAGGGGATCCGTCGAAGCGGAGCTGCCCGGCGTGAAGAATGAGCAGTCGCGCGATCAAATGATCCATGCCTTCGAACAGGTGGGTGGAGAACAACAGGCTGCCTCCGTGTTGGACGTAAGCCTCCATCGCGGCGCGAAGCCCCTGCCGGGCTTCCGGGTCTAGCCCCGAAAAGGGTTCATCCATCAACAACAGCGGTCGATTCGTGGCCAGAACGGCTGCCAGGCCGAGTTTCTGGGCCGTTCCTTTGGATAGCCTTCGAACTGGCCGGCTGAGCAGAGCTGGGTCCAGGTTGAGCGTCTGAAGCAGTTCGCGGGAAGGCATCTGGCGCATCCCGCACAGGCCCAGATAGTAATCAAGGTATTCGCGGCCGGTGAGGTAATGCGGTGGGCTGAACCGCTCGGGCAGAAAGGCCAGTTGCCGGCCGCGGCGCAGACCTGACACGGCGGAGCCGAATACGGCAACGGTTCCATGGTTGGGAATAAGCAGGCCTGCAAGACAGCGCAATAACGTGGACTTGCCTGCGCCATTGCCTCCTGCCAGAGCCACGCACTGGGCGGCCCCCAAGGTAAGATCGATGGGGCCCAGATTGAATTTTCCCAGGCAATGCCTAACGGCTTCTGCTGTCAGGGGAGGGGGCGAAGGGGTAGTTATCATCTAAAGTTGAGTTGATTTGCCTGAATGAAGGCAGCTCGCTGGCCCCAATAGGAACGGGGAAGATCTACAGTTTCCCGGTAGCGTGGTGGGGCCCGGCATCACTTCCTCAATATTCATCTTGCTTGACGTATATGTGCTTAATTGCTTTTTCAGGGTCTAACCGCAACGAAACTATTTTATGCTGTCTTATCTGGAAATCCCGGCCCAGGAAGTTGAACGGGGCGTGAT
>JBAWGM010000258.1:0-2094 GCA_049592895.1 Thiobacillaceae bacterium
CCAATCGCGGTCGACGTGGTGTGCGGCAAGAAATTCGATGCCAATGAACCGGCAGTGCTGAAGGACCCTGCCGCCGTGACCGACGACGACATGATTTTCGACATTGGCCCAAACAGCGCAAGGGAACTGGTCGACATCATCATGAAAGCTGGCACCGTGGTTTGGAATGGACCGGTGGGAGTGTTCGAATTCGACCAGTTTGGCGCCGGCACCAAGGCCATCGCGATGGCCATTGCCGAGACCAAGGCCTTTACCCTGGCCGGCGGCGGCGACACCATCGCCGCCATCCAGAAGTACGGCATTTACGACAAAGTGTCCTATATTTCCACCGCCGGGGGCGCCTTCCTCGAATATCTGGAAGGCAAGGTCCTGCCCGCCGTGGCCATACTGGAACAGCGCGCGAAGTGAGACGGGATCCAGGGGGCAGGGAGGCGAGCGCGAACGCAGCCCGCACCAGCCCAGAATCCCGGACCCCGGCATTTCGACGTCCCACCCGCGCCCCTAACCGAACACGGACACCATGACGCGCAGAACCAAAATCGTCGGTACCCTGGGGCCCGCTTCCAGCGACCCCAAAGTGCTGGACAAGATGATGGAAGCAGGACTCGATGTGGTCCGGCTCAATTTTTCTCACGGCAAGCCGGAAGACCACATCGAGCGCGCCGAACTGGTTCGCTCATTGGCACGTGCCCGTGGCCGTGCCGTCGGTGTGCTGGTCGATTTGCAAGGCCCCAAGATTCGCATCGGCAAGTTCAAGGACGGCAAGATCACGCTGCACAAGGGTGACGCCTTCGTTCTGGATGCACAGTGCAAGCTGGGCGACCAGACTCAGGTCGGCCTGGATTACAAGGATCTGCCCAGGGATGTCGCGCGCGGCTCCACCCTGCTTCTGGATGACGGCCGTATCGAGATGTGGGTCGAGGAAGTAAAGGGCAGCGCCATTCACTGCAAGGTGGTGCAGGGCGGCATGCTGTCCAACAACAAGGGCATCAACCGCAAGGGTGGGGGCCTTTCCGCGGCGGCTTTGACTGAAAAGGATATTGAAGACATCAAGACAGCCGCCCTTCTAAAAGCGGATTATCTGGCGGTCTCCTTCCCCAAGACCGCGGCCGACATCCAGCAGGCCCGCAATCTGATCAAGGCGGCCGGAGGCAATTGTCAGATCGTCGCGAAGATCGAACTCGCGGAAGCGATCACCAATCTGGAAGAAATTCTGGAAGTATCGGATGCCATCATGGTGGCGCGCGGCGACCTGGGTGTGGAGGTGGGTGATGCCGCAGTGCCGGCCCTGCAAAAGAAAATGATCCGCATGGCGCGGGAACGCAACAAGCTCGCGATCACCGCCACCCAGATGATGGAGTCCATGATCTCCAGCCCGATCCCGACCCGGGCCGAAGTGTCCGACGTGGCCAACGCCGTGCTGGATGGCACCGATGCCATCATGCTGTCGGCCGAAACCGCGGCTGGCCAATACCCCATCGAGGCAGTCGCCGCCGTGGACCGGGTTTGTCTTGAAGCGGAAAAGGAATCCGAACCGATGTTCACCAACACGCGTCTGGACCACAGTTTCCTGCGGGCGGACGAAGCCATCGCGATGTCGGCGGCATTTACTTCGCTGCATCTCAATATCAAGGCGATTGCCGCCATGACCCAGTCCGGCAACACCTGTCTGTGGATCTCGCGCATGAGCACCAGCGTGCCCATCTATGCCTTGACACCTGAGGTGGAAACACGTAGAAAAGTCACTCTTTACCGCGGCGTTTATCCCATCAACTTCAAGAGCAGCAAGGATAGCGACCGGGAAGAACTGCTGCAGGCGGCCGAAGAGGAATTGCGCCGCCGCGGCGCAGTGCGGGATGGGGATCTCATCATCCTCACGATAGGCGAGCCAATCGGCAAATCCGGCGGCACCAACACCATGAAGATAGTGAAGGTAGGGAGCCACAGGAAGTAGTTCCCCCTGCCTGAAAATGGGTTTGGCAAGGCCGCAGGCCGGTCCCCCCACAACAATTTTGGACCAAGTAACGAGGAGCAAGACATGGCACTAATTTCCCTGCGTCAATTGCTGGACCATGCCGCCGAGCACGCCTACGG
>JBAWGM010000259.1:0-1851 GCA_049592895.1 Thiobacillaceae bacterium
TCATCGGCAGCTTCAATCGTGTTTCCGGCGAAAATTCCTCCAGCAGTTCGCGCGGCAGGCCCCGAGTCTCCGGCCCAAACAGCAATACGTCGCCTGACTTGAATGAGGCTTCGCTGTAAAGCCTGGCCGCCTTGGTGGTGAAGGGCCACCAGGTTCCGGCCTGCAGCGCTTGTTTCACAGCCGTCCAATTTTCATGCACCGTTACCCTGGCCATATCGTGGTAATCCAGCCCCGCCCGCAACAACTGCTTGTCGTCGAGGCGAAACCCCAGCGGCCTGACCAGATGCAGACGGCAGCCGGTGTTGGCCGCAAGCCGGATGAGATTGCCGGTATTGGGCGGGATTTCTGGCTGGTACAAAACGATGTCAAACATTCAGGCGCCCCCATAAATCGATTGCAATCGCACACGTAGCCGGGTACCCGCTACAAATTCCGGCGATGCCCTAGAATATCGATATCACCCGAAGATCGCACTCCATGGTTCCTCACCTCACCACCGCGCTTGCCGGCCCGCTTTATGAACTGGAAAAGCGCATACTCGACGCCCAGCCTGGCATTGAATTCTGGTTCCGCCAGCAGTGGCAGGAGCACGCCGCGCCCTTCTATACTTCGGTCGACATACGCAACGCCGGATTCAAGCTGGCGCCGGTGGATACCAACCTGTTTCCCGGCGGTTTCAACAACCTGAATCCGGCATTCATGGCCTTGTGCGTCCACGCCGCCATGGCAGCGGTGGAAAAGATTTGCGTCAACGCCCAGCGGTTGCTGCTGATCCCGGAAAATCACACTCGCAACACCTTCTATCTGCAGAATGTCGCGGTGCTGGCCAGAATTCTTCGCCAGACCGGGCTAGTGGTGCGGATCGGCACGCTGATCCCGGAGATCACCCAGCCCACTACCCTGGAATTGCCCGATGGCGGGCGGCTCACCCTGGAACCCATCATCCGCGATGGCATCCGTATAGGCTTGAAGGATTTCGATCCCTGCGCGGTGCTGCTCAATAATGACTTGTCCGTTGGCGTACCCGAGATCCTTAAGGACATTGAACAGACCATCATGCCCCCGCTATACGCGGGCTGGCACATGCGGCGCAAATCCCGTCACTTTGCGGCCTATGCCCATCTGGCCAGCGAATTCAGCCGGCTCTTGAACATCGATCCGTGGCTGATCGACCCCTATTTTGAGCATTGCGGGCAGATCGATTTTCAGGCACGCCAGGGGGTAAGCTGTCTGGCCGACAAGGTCGATGCCATGCTGGACAAGATCCGCGCCAAGTACGAGGAATACAAAATCGACAAGGATCCATTCATCATCGTGAAAGCCGATGCGGGCACCTATGGCATGGGCATCATGACGGTGAAATCGGCGGAAGACTTGCTCGATCTTAACCGCAAACAACGCAACAAGATGGCGGTGATCAAGGAAGGTCAGGAAAACACTCAGGTGCTGATCCAGGAAGGCGTGTATACCTTCGAGAGTATCAACGAAGCCGTGGCCGAGCCGGTGGTCTACATGGTCGATCACTTCGTCGTGGGCGGCTTTTACCGCGTGCACACGGGCCGGGGCATGGATGAGAACCTGAACTCGCCGGGCATGCATTTCGTTCCCCTCGCCTTCGAAGCCTCTTGCCAGTTGCCGGACCGCAACCTCAATCCGGATGCAACGCCCAACCGGTTCTACGCCTACGGAGTCATCGCCCGGCTGGCAATGCTGGCGGCCAGCATCGAACTGGACGAAACCTACAGCGAACTGGCGACCGCATGAGGCTGCTGTTCATCGTCGATCCCCTCCACAGCCTCAAGCATTACAAGGATTCCAGCGTGGCGATGATGCGGGCTGCGCAGCGCCGGG
>JBAWGM010000260.1:0-5245 GCA_049592895.1 Thiobacillaceae bacterium
GGCTAAGGGTCCGGAGATCGTTCCGCGGAGTCCGGGATGCGGACAATCGGGCGCCGGACGAAACCGCTGATCCTGATCCATTATCCATTCAGTGCATATTTTTTGAGGAAATGGGCAGGATGGCGCAACGCCTGCGCTATCAAGACTTCTGCACAACGCCCGTTAATGTTGGTAACCATGGATTGGGCCTGAATCTGGTTTCATCAGGATCCGGCATCGCGCAGTCAGGAGCCGACAACTTGGATATGCCCTTTAAGCGACATTATTCGTTCTATTTGGCGTGCGGTACCTTCATGACCCTGGTGGGTCTGATTGTGGCATTGGCTATCCATGGCGTCATACAACTGCGCCAGACCCAGAAGAATATGGAGAATGTGGTTGCTCTCCATGAGCACAAGATTGATATCGTGACCCGCACCCAGGTGGCAGCCCACATCCGGGCAGATCGGCTTTACCGCATGGCTCTGGAGAAAGACCCGTTTGAACAGGATGCCCTGTGGCTGGGGTTTTTGCGCGCAGGCTATCTGGTGGGCAGTGGCCGGGATCAGCTCAAGAGGCTGGGATTCACCCCGGAGGAAAAGGTCAACTTCGATACGCAGTCCGACCTCATCCGGCGCATTGAGCCTGCTCAGGAGGAAGTGGTCAATCTGCTCAAAGCCAACAGGCGCGCTGAGGCCGAGGCGCTGATGCTCAAGGAAACCATCCCCCTGCAGCAGTCTTTCAATGATCAACTGGCGATTCTGCGCAGCTTTTACCAGGAAGCCAATCTGGCCTCTCTGCAGGGGGCCCGGCAAAACTACCGCCGGAATCTGCTTTTCACCATCAGCATGGGCCTGATGGCGGTCGTGCTGGGCGCCATCATCGGCGTTCTCACACTGAAGCAGTTGGCCTCCGCGCAACGACGGATCACAAAACAGATGGATGAGTTGGAACACTCGCGCGCGGCGCTGGAGGAAGAAGCTACCCACGACCCGCTCACGGGACTGGCCAACCGGCGCCTGTTTTACGACCGGCTGCAACAGGCAATGCGCCATGCCAAACGGTACCGCAGTCATCTTGGAATTCTGTTTCTGGACATGGACCGCTTCAAGGAGATCAACGACCGCCACGGCCATCACGTGGGCGATGCGGTGCTGACCGAGGTGGCCAAGAGAATTGTCTACAGCGTGCGGGAATCAGACACCGTGGCCCGCCTTGGCGGAGATGAATTCGCCGTGTTGCTGGAAGATGTGGGGGGCCGCAATGACTGCATGTCCGCGGCCTTGAAGATAGAGGAGGCCATGGGCATGGATGCAAGTTTCTACGGTTTGAATGTGGACCTGTCAGTCAGTATTGGCCAGGCCCTGTACCCGGATGACGGGCAGGATGAAGATGAACTGATCCGGGTGGCAGATGCGGCCATGTACCGGACCAAACACGGCGAGCTCAGTCCGCGCCAGCAGCGCTCCCTATTTGGCAACTGAGTCCGATTCGCGCCGCGCCTTGCCGCTCCAGATCCACACATACTGAATCCCCGAGGCCAGCGTCGTTACAAACACCAGCGCAAACATGGGCATGAGCCACTGCTCGCCCGGCAGCAATTCCGCCGCGTGGCCCAGCACCAGCGTCAGCATGGCAAATTCAACAAAGGTATAGGTCTTGCCCAGCAGGGTGGGCTGGATTTCCAGGTGTCCGGCAACCCCCTTGTAGGCCAGCGCACCCAGCACCACCACCGCATCCCGGAGAACGATCGCCAGGGTTATCCAAACCGGCACCAGGGCAAGCACGGCCAGCACGATCAGCACTCCCAAACCCAGGGCCTTGTCGGTCACCGTATCCAGGGCAGCACCCAGTGCGGTGGTTTGGTTAAGCCGGCGCGCAAGCCAGCCATCGATTCCATCGGTCAGGGCCGCGGCCAAAAACAGCCAGAACGCCGCTTCCCAATTGTCTTCGAGCATGAACCAGACGACGCCCGGCGCCGCCAGCAGGCGCAGACCGGTAAACAGATTGGGCAGGTTCAGGTTGTTCATGCCAAGAAAAGCCGTTGTAACGTAGAGGCGCACAGAACGCAGAGGAACAATGGCAAATCAAGACGTCGCGCGCGCAAACCCCTTGGGCAATGGGTGGAAACAAATCGCTCGCTCATTGATTTCTCTGCGCCTTGATGTTGCTGTGGTGAATGAATTGACGTCTTGAGTTGATGCCCCAACTTAGCCAGCTAGTCTTGCCGCGTCAAGCGGGCAGCGATTGCCAGATTTTTTCCAGGCGTTTTGCCGAAACCGGATAGGGTGTTTTCAGTTCCTGGGCAAACAGGGAGACCCGCAACTCCTCCAGCTGCCAGCGGAACTCCACGAGTTTCCCGTCCGTCCGGCCGCTCTTGCGCTGTCGTTCAACGCGCTCGAAATAACGCTTCTCCAGCGACTGTATGGTGGCCATATGGCGCGGATCCCGCTCGCCTGCATTAGGCAGCTTTTCAAGCCGCCGCTCGATCGCGCTCAAATAGCGGATCAGGTCCTTCCAACGCGACCACGGCAGTTGCCGGATGAAGCCAGGGTAAACCAGGCGCGCCAGATGCTCGCGCTCATCCCGCCACGCGTTGGGATAGGTCGGCTTGGCGTTGAGCTTCTGCAGCAGACTGTGATGGAGGTCCAGCACTTCCTCCACGTCGCGCAGCAAGCTCTGGCTCACCACGGCTATGCGCGGCCTGGCCCGTTCCTTCTGCCTGCCGAATTCCTTTTCGCTGCGCGGCAGCTCATCATCCCCCAGCAAAGCGCGGTCAGCGATAGTGTCCAGCAGATCGGCCAGGAACTGGTCCGCGCTGCCCAGGCTGCGGTATTTGAGGGCCAGCGGCGATTGCCGAGCAAGGTCCTTGTCCAGTTGTTTGAACTGCGTGGCGAGCGCGAGACGCAACAGGCGAACGATACCCTTGCGGCTTTCGCGCAGCGCCTCCTTTGCATCATCCAGCAACCGCAGAGAGACCGTTTCGCCTTCGTCCAGCAAAGTGGGGTAACCCACGTGCTCCTGACCATTGCGGGTGAATTTCACCGTCTCCGGCAGATCGCCGAAATCCCACAGCGTGATGTGTTCGCGCTCGAAGCCCGACCCCGCGCCCTCCGACTTGCCATAGGTGAGCCGGGCCGTGTCTCCCAGTTGCAGACGCAATTGCGCCAGATCGCGGCTGGCAGCCAGTTCCTGTCCTGCGTCATCCACAAGCTGCAAGTTCATCAGCAGATGCGGCGCCAACTCTCTGCCCCATTCTTCTGCTTTCACATCGAGTTTGAAGCGGCGTTGCACATACGCGCTCAGTGCTACCCTGAGATTCTGTTCTCCGGGATTGGCTTCAGTCAGGAAAGCGGTGACGTGATCCGGGATGGGAATCAGCAGACGCCGCTTGTCCTTGGGCAGCCCCTTGATCAGCGCGCTGACCTTGTCGCGGATCATGCCCGGAACCAGCCAGTCGACCTGGGCGTCATCGATGCGATTTAGCAGATAGAGCGGCAGCATCAAGGTCACACCATCCAGTGGGTGTCCCGGTTCGAAACGATACTTCAGCCGGCACTCGACGCCGTCCACACTGAGGGTTTCGGGAAACAGGCCGGCCTCCGGACCGAAGCTTTCCCCAAGAATATCTTCCCGATCAAGCATTAGAGTCTTGCGCCGGATCGGATCAGACTTGCACCACTTTTCCAGTGCAGGGCCGTTATTCACCTCGGCCGGAATGCGGGCATCAAATGCGCGAAACATGCGCTCCTCATCCAGCCAAACACCCGCCTTGCGGGCCTTGTGTTCAAGCTCCCGAATTTCCTCCACCAGGCGCAGGTTGTGCTGGAACCACTCATCCTGGCTGTTATATTCTCCGCTCACCAGGGCGCCGCGGATGAACAACTCGCGCGCGAGAACCGGGTCGATGGAACCGTAATTCACCCGCCGCCTCGACACCACCGTCACCCCGTAGAGACTGGCCTTCTCAAATGCAAGCACGCGGGCGGATTTTCGGTCCCAATGCGGCTCGGTGTAGCTCTTCTGCAGCAGGTGACGACCCGCCTCCTCGATCCACTCTGGTCGCACTTCCGCCGCCAGGCGGCCCATGAGCCGGCCGGTGTCGGTCAGTTCCGCGACTACGACCCACTTGGGCCCCTTCTTCGCCAACACCGAGGCAGGGTGCAGGCCGTACTTGATGCCGCGCGCGCCGTCGTAGCCGCCTTCTCCCGGCTTGCGTGCCTTGGCATCCTCGGAGCGGAACCCGATGTTGCCCAACAGGCCGCTTAGCAGGGCCTGATGAATGGCGTCATAACTGCCCGGTTTCTCGTTCAACTTGAGGCCCATTTCCACCAGTTGGCTGTGAATCTGGCCATGCACCTCGCGCCATTCCCGCATCCGGCGCTGGGAAAGAAAATGTTCCGCCAGCGTGTCCCTGAGTTGGCGGTTGGACTTCTTGCGGCGGATTGCTTCATCGAAGAACTGCCAAAGTCTGAGCACGCCCATGAAGTCCGATCGCTCGTCCTGGAACAGTTTGTGTTTCTCGTCCGCACTGCCCGCCTTCTCCTGCGGCCGTTCACGCGGATCCTGCACCGAAAGGAAACTGGCGATGACCAGCAACTCGCCCAGGCAGCGCAGCCGGTCCGCAGCGAGCAGCATGCGGCCGATGCGGGGGTCGAGCGGCAATTTGGCCAGATGACGTCCGATATCAGTCAGCTCGCTACGCTCATCCAGGGCATGCAATTCGGCGAGCAGCTGATAGCCATCCTGGATCAATCGGCCATGAGGCGCATCGATGAAGGGGAAATCCTCCACCCGACCCAGGCCCAGCGACTTCATGCGCAGGATGACGCCGGCCAGGCTGGAGCGCAGCAGTTCCGGATCGGTGTAGGACGGGCGGTTGCGGTAATCGTCTTCGTCGTAGAGGCGTATGCACACCCCCGCCTCCACCCGCCCGCAACGGCCCGCCCGCTGATTTGCCGAAGCCTGCGAAATTTTTTCGATCAGCAACTGTTCGACCTTGTTGCGCGGCGCATAACGCTTGACCCGGGCCACCCCGGTATCGATGACGTAGCGGATGCCGGGCACGGTGAGCGAGGTCTCGGCGACATTGGTCGAGAGCACAATGCGGCGCGCATTGCCCGGCTTGAAGATGCGGTCCTGTTCTTCCACCGACAGGCGCGCGTAAAGCGGCAGGATTTCCGTTTGCGGTGGGGGGTGCTTGCGCAGCGCCTCGGCCGCGTCACGAATCTCCCGCTCGCCCGGCAGAAAGATCAGGGTGTCGCCC
>JBAWGM010000261.1:0-1953 GCA_049592895.1 Thiobacillaceae bacterium
TCTCGCAGCAACCCTTCGGGACGGACCGATTCGGGCGCATCCCTTTGTCGCGAGCCGCTTGCAGTGGCCGGCACTGCGGCGCGCCTCGCTTCGCGGGCTGCATCCCGAATCGGCCTCGTCGCAGGCGCGAAAATAGCGTTAACAGGCCCTAGCCACAGGCGATGAAGGCGCGAGGAAGAAAATATGTCGATTCTTAAAGAAATCCTGAAGTGGTCAGCAGGCCTGCCGGCTTGGCAAAGTGACGCAATCGCAAGGCTGTTTGCGAAAGAGGCACTGTTCGATGACGACCTGGATGACCTATTCGCCCTGCTTAAGGCGGAACACGGCATTCCCGACCCTCAGGGCCGAACCGCCCACAAATTGAGCGCCGAGCAAATTCCGGCACCAGCGGCACCAAATACTCATTTCAGGCTGTTGGCGCTGAAGAACCTTCGGCATGTAAACCGGATCGCGGAGAACCAGCGTCTTGCCTTCAGCCCAATCGGCTTGACTGTGATCTATGGTGACAACGGCTCCGGCAAGTCCGGACACTCCCGTGTGCTAAAACGCGCTTGTCGGGTGCGTGATCAACGGGGAAGTTTGTTGACTGGCTACGCGGCGAAAGATTGACCATCCGGTTGAGGCGCATATGGCCGATGGATGACTTCGCGGAACGCGCTGTATTCGATGTAGCTGGTGCATGGTTGGGTGTGTGGGTGCAGGATGGTCTGTCGCGGGATCTGGGCCTTGCCGTGTCGGGCAATGGCGACGGGGACGCGCAGCGCGCACAAACGCAGCAACCAATCGGAGAGATGCGGGAAAAAAAGGGGCAGGTTTTGCGGCCTGCCCCGTTCTTGATTGGATTATGGAGTCAACGCGAAGTCGATACCTGTTGCTGACCCATTGCTCACATCTGCGGGCTGAGTTGCAGAAGTGCCGGCTGCATCCGTAGCAGTGACGTTATACATGCCCGCTTCGGTGCTGCTGGTGTCCTGGGTCAAAGCAATCGGCAACGTGGTGCTGTTGTAGGGTCCCGCCCACGGTCCGGATGCTGCCAGGGGGATGCTATAGGACCCGGTGGTGGTTGCCGTTGCGCTGATCTCATAGATGCGCGCCGTGTTGGGAGGGTTGGTGACCGTCTGGTCCGCCACGAGGTTCGCCGCACCAGGTGACCCGGACACCTGTACCGTACCAGATGCGGTGTTGATAGTGGAGGCTTCGGCGGTAAACGAGCCAAGATCAGTCGTGGCGCCCGCGGTGACCGGCACGTCTTGCACGATTTCCGTGGCAAAACCGTCAGTTCCCGATGTCGGTGGCGGCGGCACGATTACCACATCCACGTTGCCCCCCACGCTGCTTTCGAGGATGGGTGAGAGGGTAAACACGCCGGTGGTGGGATCAGCCACGGTGCCGGTGACAATAACGGGGCCAGAGTTCGATTGTTGTTCGGCGTACACCGCCGAACTCGGTATGGCGGTTCCTGAAATCGATCCGCTCACCACCTGGGCCATGGCCCTCACCACAGGCTTCAGCAGATATTGTCCGCTGTTGCCCGCCACCACGATGGACTTGCAGGCATTGAACTCGAGCACCAGATCAGCCTGGGTTCCTGCCTGCACCGTGAAGGGCCCGACGATCTTGTAGCCGCTTTGCTGGGCGCTTGGCGTCTTGAGCGGAATTTCGGTGTCGGGGGCGGGGGGCGACAGCACCAGTGAATTGGCCCACGGTGTTGAGTTGCCATTGGCTTTCAGCACCAGGCGCACCTGCTGGTAGGTCCCTGCCGAAAGGGGAGCCACGCCCAGGGAAAGCAAAGCGCCATTGGTCAGATTGAGCAGGTCAATGCGCCCCAGGGCGGAACTCACTGGAATGGTCGTCCATTTGTTGCCATCCGAGGAAATTTCAACGTGATCCACGGTGATGTACACGTGGTCATAACCGCAGGCCGGCGCATCGGTGAGTTGCACTCTGACCGTG
>JBAWGM010000262.1:0-6626 GCA_049592895.1 Thiobacillaceae bacterium
GCGAGGGGAGAAGAAATTCCGGCTCTACGACTCCTACCACTGCTCCCGCTACAATACCCAGACTAAACGGCTTACCACCGACATGTTCCGCGCCGTGTTTTCCCGCATCAAGCAAGATATGGAGGAATGAAGCATGCCTGTCGTCACCATCAAGCTCGCCGGTAAACTCACACGCGAGCAGAAGAGCAAAGTCGCCGAGGAAATCACGGCCACCCTGGAACGCCACGCCAACAAGCCCTCCAGCTACACCTATATTGCGTTCGAGGAACTGCCCGACGAGAACTGGGCGATTGCCGGGGTGCTGCTCGATGAGGATGGTTGAGCTTTGAACAAAGAGGACAAGAGTACATGAGGAAAATCCCAATCTGAGTACCTCTTGTCCTCCTGTCCTCCCTGTCAATTAGATTTTGACCTTCGATCCCAAGACCTACCTCACTAACCTGCCCTCCCTGCCCGGCGTCTATCGCATGCTGGGCGCCGACGGCGCGGTGCTCTATGTGGGCAAGGCGCGCGACCTGAAGAAGCGCGTGGCCAGCTATTTCAACAAGACCGGCCTGTCGCCCCGCATCCATCTCATGGTCGGGCAGATCGCGGCGATCGAAACCACGGTCACCCGCACCGAGGCCGAAGCCCTGCTGCTGGAAAACAACCTGATCAAGGCCTTGGCACCCCGTTACAACATTCTGTTCCGGGATGACAAGTCCTATCCCTACCTAGTGCTGTCGGGGCACGACTATCCACGCATCGCCTACTACCGGGGCGCCACCGACAAGAAGAACCGCTACTTCGGACCCTACCCCAATGCCTGGGCAGCCAAGGAAAGCATCAATCTGCTGCAGCGCATGTTCCGGCTGCGCACCTGTGAGGACACCGTCTTCGCTCATCGCTCCCGGCCCTGCCTCCTATACCAGATCAAACGCTGCACCGCCCCCTGTGTGGCACATATTTCCCAAGCCGACTATGGTGCCGACGTTAAGAGCGCGATGCTGTTTCTCGAAGGCAAGGAAGATGAACTGACGGCTGAACTGAGCCGCAGGATGCAGGCCGCGGCGGCGGCCCAGCAGTACGAAATCGCCTCCCAATACCGCGACCAGATACACAATCTGTCCAGGGTGCGCCAGCAGCAATTTGTGGAGAGCGGCGCCGCCACCGATGCGGACGTGGTGGCAGCAACGAGCCGTTCCGGTCTTGCCTGTGTCAATCTTTTGATGATCCGCGGCGGCCGCCATCTGGGAGACCGCGCCTTCTTCCCGCACAACGCCGGCGAAGGCGACAGCGCGGAAATCCTGCACGCTTTTCTCAGCCAGCATTACCTCGAACATCCGATTCCACCCATTATCGTGAGCGGCGAAACCGTCGATACGGATACCCTGAGCGCGGTGCTTTCCCAACAGGCAGGCCGCAGGGTAAGCCTGCTGACTCGTCCCCAGGGGGAGAAAAAGGTCTGGCTTTCGATGGCCCTGAAGGGCGCCGAGGTTGCGCTGACGCAGCATCTGGCCCAGCGCGCCACCCAGCAGAGCCGGCTTGCTGCCCTGCAGGAAGCCCTTGATCTGCCGCAGTTGGCGCGCATCGAGTGTTTCGACATCAGCCACACCATGGGGGAAGCCACGGTGGCCTCCTGCGTGGTGTATGAAGGCGGCGCAATGAAAAGCAGCGAATACCGGCGCTACAACATCAGCGGCATCACCCCCGGCGACGACTATGCCGCCATGCGCAATGCGCTGACCCGGCGTTACACCAAGGTACAACAGGGAGCGGGCAAGCGGCCCGATCTGGTTCTGATCGACGGCGGCCTGGGCCAGCTCAATGTCGCGGTGGAAGTGATGACCGAGCTGGGCCTGAATGACCTGGACCTCATCGGCGTCGCCAAGGGCGAGGCACGCAAGCCCGGTCTCGAGCAGCTCATCTACCCGGGCGGAAATGCCGTTCGCCTGCCCAGCGACAGCCCGGCCCTGCACCTGATCCAAACGATCCGGGATGAAGCCCACCGATTCGCCATCACCGGTCACCGGGCGAAGCGCGGCAAGGCCCGCACCCGATCAAGCCTGGAAGACATCCCCGGGATCGGGCCGAAAAAGCGCAAGGTGCTGCTTGAGCATTTCGGCGGACTGCAAGGCATACGCAATGCCGGGGTGGAAGACCTTGCGCGAGTGGCCGGCATCCAGCGCGAACTGGCGGAGCGTATTTATCAGGCGCTTCACTGACCGACTCGCCCCTCCCCCCGCCCCGCCAGTGCCGCGCGGCAGGGTAAAGCGGAGCCGTACTGCCTCACACGCTCAGTTCGATCAATTCGGCCCTCGGCTCACCGTCCGCCACCCACAGGCGGCCGACGCACACCGGCAGCCTGAAGCGGCGCGGTCCCGCACTGCCGGGATTGACATAAAGCACGCCGTCGCGGGTTTCGAGTTTGGGCTGGTGCGAATGGCCCGATATCACTACCTTCACCCCCTCTGCTGCCGGGTCGAAGGCCAGTTCACCGAGGATGTGCAGGACGTGAATGCCGATGCCGCCGAATTCGAACCGCGCCGTGTCGGGCAGCCCATCCGCCCAGTCGCCATGGTCGTTGTTGCCGCGCACCGCGATGAGCGGGGCGATGCGGGCCAGTTCGTCCAGAACATTTGCGTGGTCGCCGTGCCTGCCGATATCGCCGGCATGGATGATGCGCGCGCAGCCGCGCAGCGCTTCCACTGCCTGCGGCCGCAGGAGGCCGTGGGTGTCGGAGATCAGGCCCAAACTCTGCGGTCGCATGCGAAGATCAAGACTGCTCATATTCTTTTCCACTTCAACCCCGAAGAAGGCGCATGAATTCAACGCCGGTAACATCCGGATACAACTTGTAACGTCTTTGCTGACCTCCGACATGCGTCGGATACATTCCCTCCCCAGAATATCTCTTATGCCGCACCCGCCTCGGGTCGGCTGTCCTGTTACTGACTCTTAAGGAGATCGCGATGAAATCGATTCAAGGATTATTTACCAAACGGGCCCTGATGGTCGCCCTGATTGCCGGCAGCGGCATTCTGGGTGCATCAGCTTTTGCGATGACTGCTGCTGGTCCCGGAAGCAAGTGGGACTGCGAAGCCCGCCACGGGCAACAATTCCACGCCAGGTGGGAAGAGCATCGCGCCGAGCACCTATCCGCGCTGAAGGAAAAGCTCCAGCTCAAGCCCGACCAGGAGGCTGCGTGGACGACCTTTGCCAGCGCCAGCCAGCCTGGAGAGCATCCCATGGGCGTGGACCGGCAGGCCATGCGAGTCGAATTTGCCAAGCTGACCACGCCGCAGCGCCTGGACAAGATGCTTGTCATGGCAGATCAGCGCCACGCGAAGATGGCTGAGCGTGCCCAGGCGATCAAGACTTTCTATACCCAGCTTACGCCTGAGCAGCAACGCGTATTTGACGCCGAGGCGATGCCTGGTCGCCATGGGGGCGGGCATCACCGTCACCATCAATCCTGATAAGTCAGGCGGTAGTGGGGCAGGCGTGGGCGGTTACTCGTCCACGCCTTTTTCTTGTTGCCGTTTTGTTACCCAAGTCAAGCAATGCGGGCTACTGAACTTTCCCCTGTCCAGTCCCCGCCATCCATTCCGGGTGCCTGCGCATCCATAATGGTTTCCCAGACCTGGTCGCTATCTGCCGCGACGCGTGAACTGCTAATCAGGCGAAAAAGTGCCGGCTAATTCCGGTCCCGGCGGTCGCGATCATGATCTCTGTCCCGGCCATCACCGCGGCCTCTGAACCTCGTCTCTCTTGGGTAGCGATCCCTGGGCAGGTCCATCCAGGGACCCGTTCTTGCGTTTGAATAGCTCCAGCGATCATTGTGGTAGTAATAGTAATAACCGCCTTGATAGTAGTAGGGCTCTGCGCCTATTTCCACAACCACCGGCAGAGCCGGTGCCACAACCAATCCGGGGCCTCGGTGTGAGGGGGCAACTACGCACGCGGTGAGCAGAATCGCCGCAAATGGCGCGACATATAGCATCCTGGACATTCATATTCTCCTGGTTAGGCATCCTGAATAGATGCTGATCTTATTTCTCGTCCTGGGTGATTTCATCACCACGAACCAATGGGTCATCGCTACGTGCGCCCCTATCGGCGCCTTTCCGTGGCCGAGTTACCATTGGTTAGACGATAGAAAGCAGTTCGGTGCTGTCCATCAATAACACCAAGAAGTATCATGGCGACGCAATGGCCGGAATGTCAACCTTGCGAGCAAGAATTCTCGTCCGTTCCGAATAATTCTTGCCGGGTTTCGCCCGTCCCCTTGCGCTTGCCCACCCTGCGCGCCTGCCCGGCTATGAGGATTGCACTGAACCAGGGGCTCCCGTTTCCGCTAGCGGAAGCGCCGTCCAGAGCCTCACCAGCGTGAGGCCCACCGCGAGCAGCGGCGGGCCAATGAAGACGCCGATGAATCCGAAGGCGACAATACCACCAAAGACACCAAGCACGATCAGGAGCAGCGGCAAACCGCTGCCGCGGCTGATGAGGTAGGGTTTGAGGAAGTTGTCGATGCTGCTTATAACGAAGAGGCCCCACAGCGCCATGAAGATCGCCCAGCCGATGGATCCCTGGCTGAAGAGCCAAAGGGTGGCACCGCCCCAGACCAGGGGCGGACCGATCGGCACCATGGAAAGGAAGAAGGTGACTGCGCCGAGCAGGAAGGCGCCCGGCACGCCGGCGATGAGAAAACCGATGCAAGCGACCAGGGCCTGGGCCGCAGCCGTCCCAAAAATTCCGTGTACGACGCCCGCCACCGTGCCTTGAATGGTTGCCAGCAACTCCTGAGCTATGGTTCCGGCAAGTTTTTCCAGCCCGATCTTGAGTGTCCGTACCAGGGCGTCGCCGTCGCGAAAAAAGAAGAAGCCGATGAATGTGGCGAATGTCATCTGCAGCAGGCTTTGGCCGATGGCCTTGCCGGCGACGAGAAGGAAGTCCTTGGCGGGTTCCAGCAGCCTATTGAATAGCGCCGCCGCCTCTTCTCCGCCGGCCGCAAGCCCATGCCAGTAGACATCGAATTGGGCCCCGATGATGGGTATGCCCTTCAGCCACGCTGGCGCCTGCATCGGTCCGCGGTTCAGCAATGCCTTGGCTGCCCCCACAATGGTCGTGACGTTGTCCGTGAGACTGAAAGCAAACAAGGCTGACGGTCCGATCACCAGCACTAGCAAGAGCAGCACCATCGCCAGCGCCGCCAGCGTGGACCGGTCGCGCAACGCCCCGCGAAGTCGCACATACAGAGGCCAGGTCGATATGCATACCACCACCGCGAACAGGATGGCGGGAATGAATGGGAGCAGAACCTCGTAGCAGCCGACGATGACGATGCTGACAGCAGCCAACTGCAAGAATCGTCGCAGATGTTGTTCCATGGGCATCGCTGCCTCCTTGCCTGTAGCCCTAAAAGATGACCTGGAGATAATTGCAGCCTGGATTCAGTCAGCCGCCTAACCGTAAAACCTGCGAAGGTTAAGCCAGGAGAAAACGAACACGATCAGAAAAACAAGATCAGCCCAAGCCCAGGGTATCCACATTGAAGGAATTCCCCGGGTCATCGCGTAGCCGAATGCGATGCCAGAATACGCCGCTTTCAGAGCAATGCCATAAGGAATCAGGTCCTTGTTTTTCGCCGGTTCGTTCGCAATGCGCAGAAACATCGCAGCGAATATCAGCAGCAGCAGGGCGGGGAACTGAACATAGGCCGGATGGTTGGGAGGCTCGACGCCATAGTGCGCAAAAATGGCCATGGGGAAAAACAGGAAGGCCAGCCCCAGCAGCGCGTCATACAGTGCAGCAATGACAAACAGGGGTCTTGTCCAGGTGTACATATGCTCACTCCTTGGAATGTGTTGGACGCGTTGCTTCGCGCAGGCGTCTTCGATAAGCTTCCCTACGCTCACGGGTAAATTCAGCGCTATAAAGGCGAGCGGCAAGGTCTCTCAGCCCGGTCTCCAGCTCCGAAACCGTCATGGAGCTTGGCCTGATGTTTACATCGAACAGCGTACACAGTTCCCAGGCATCTTCCTTCAACACGCGCCCCTCCCTGCGTAGCCGATCATACAGAGGCGTCCCGGGAAAAGCCGTCATCACCGTAATCTGCACCTCATAAAGCCCACTGGCCTTGACGAATTGCCAGACCTGTTCAAAGCTCTCCGAACCGGTTCCATCCAGTCCCAGAACAAAGCATCCGTTCACCATGATGCCGTGGTCCTGAATGCGCTGTATCGACTGGAGGTAATGGTCCAGTTGTTTTGCCTTCCAGTTCGCGTGCTGCTCCAACCCATTGAGACCTTGCAGACTGGTGCTTTCCAGACCGATCAGCACCTGCGCGCATCCGCTGTCCCGCATCAGGGTGAGAAGTTCTGCGTCTTCAGCCACCGAGATATCGGTCTCCGTAAACCAGCGCACATTCTCCTTTGCCAGTTCACGCATCAGGGCTTTGGAATGCGGCTTGTTGACGAAGCTGTTATCGTCGGCAAACTCGATAAAGGGCTGTTGCCAGAGTTCCCTGATCCGGCGGATTTCCGCAATGACCTTGTTTACCGGCTTAAGCTTGTATTTCGGCGAGAGAAGGATCGATGCCGCGCAAAACTCGCAGTGGAATGGACAGCCGCGCTGCGTCTGGA
>JBAWGM010000263.1:0-3374 GCA_049592895.1 Thiobacillaceae bacterium
CGGCAGGCGGGCGTGGCATCGCCCTATTACCGCCGGGAATTGAATCCCAACTTCTTTCCCGTCCATTCGCCGCATTGAGCTTATGCCAAGCCATCGATTGAGAATGGCGGGAATTGTGCCACGCTTCAGGAAGTATGGGCACTTCAAAGCAGTGTCAGACGAGCGCTGCTGACGAGCCTGCGATTACGGCCAATGTCACCACTGCCGTGGCGAGCAGCAGGATCAGTTTTGGATTCGGATTCTTACGCAGCGCGGCAACCACCGCAATCCCGGCGGCGACGCAGTAAGTAACGAACAGGACAACTGAATCCAGGCGGGCTCCCAGGCTCAAGCCATAGGCGAGGAGGAAAATCATCAACAACAGGCGCGAAGCATGATAGGTCTGCTGAGCACCGAAGCGGACCGCGAAAGAGTGTTTGCCGGCTTGCCGGTCGGATTCGATCTGCGGGGGCTGGTGGGAGAACAGCAGGGCGACGGCAAGGGCGGCAAAACCGGTCATGGCCAGCACACAGCGGCCATCAATCGGCGTCCCGCTGAGCAGCCACAGACAGCCCACCACGCCTGGGCCATAGCAAAGTCCCGTGACCCATTCGCCCATGCGGGTGTAGGACAGCGGTTTCTTGCCGGAGTTGTACCAATAACCCAGGCCTACCATGGGCAGCGCGATGGCCAGGATCCAGAGGCGCGCGGACAGGTACAGCACGCCCAGCCCCAACAGTCCGCCGGCAAGGAAACTCAGCCAGCCATGGAGACTGGCGAGCGTCAGGTTCTCACCGTGGGCTCGCACCCAGGAATCCCACTTCTCGGCATCGGCGCCCAGGCGCCAGTCGCTTACGTCGTTTAACACATTGATGGAATGCTGCAACAACACGACCGCGACAGTGGCTGCAAGCAGGGCATAGCGCGCGCCGTCCGTGGTGCCGGCAAGCTGCCATACCGCGACGCCGGGCAGAATGGAGACAAGATAGATGGCGGGGTTGAGCGCCCGCCACCATCCTACTTTGGGCGCCCCAAGGGTGCCCAAAGTAGCGCTCATGCAGCCATTGAGGCGCCGGCAGCGCGCGGGAAGGCGGCCAGTGCGCCCTTGAACCACTCCGCGTGCTGCGTTTCGGAGTCGATCACGCGCTGGTAAACCTTCGCCGCCGCCTCCTTGCCTTCGGCCATTGCTTGGTCGCGGAAACGAGGATAGATGCCGAGCGCTTCGCGCTCCTCAACACGAACGGCCACCTGAAGCGCCTTTTCAACCACGCCGGCAGGGTTCATGGCGATGAGGGAGTCGCAGTTGGCCTGAATGGTGTTGAGCGCATCGATGGCGCGCTGTGTATCCTCGCCACGGGCCGGCACGCCGAGGTCATCATAAAGCTCGCGCAACCATACTGCGTGCAGCTTTTCTTCGCCGGCGACACGACGGAACAATCGGGCGAGGTCGGGATAGCCGGCCTTGTCTGCCCAGCGCGCAAATTCGGGATACATAATTTGGTTCTCGTATTCCTCCACGTCCACGAAGGACGCGGCAGTTTTGCCGCAGTCTCCAGACTGCTTTGCGGCGGCGAAGCATTCGAATATCATATCCTCGGTAATTTCGGTGGTCTGCATAATGATTCCTCATAACGTGGGTTGAAACACGGCGAAAGCCACTCCCCGCCTGTGAAACATGACCGGAGCGGCGGCGGTTCCGGTCATAAGCAGCAATGTCCCCGGTGCTGCAAAAAATTCTCGAGATGCGCGTTGACATTCTACTGTGATCTCCCCGCGGTGCGCTAGCGGATTACCATAACGGGAAACTTCCTTAGGTGGCAGTGTGGTCAAGCCCATCTTATCCGCGCCTCTCTCGCCTGCCTGTTTGGGAAAGTAGCGCCAGCAGGCTTCACTGCTGCTGTGAGGGCGGACTGCTGTGAGGGTCGACAGCGAAAGTCCGTGTTCAGATTGTGCACCCGAACTCCATATACCCTATACGAGATGAATGCCGGAAATGCCCTGTACAGCTTGATACTGATGCTGCTCTCTCTCCTTCCATGGGCGGCCACTGCTGCCCAGAAGGATACGGGCTGTGTACGCTGCCATATCGCCCAGGAAAAGGGTTTCTCAGCCTCGCATGTTAGTTTCGCCCATGACTGCGCATTTTGCCACGCAGGGAACGCGAGTGCGGTAACGGAAGCCGATGCCCACCATGGCATGATCGCCTTTCCCGGGGACATGGACAGTGCGGCGCAAGTGTGCGGCGGCTGCCACGCCGACAAGGTGGACGGCGTCACGCATAGTCTCATGCACACCGGCGCGGGGATGGTGGCCACCACGCGGGAAGCTTTTGGCGAGCGGATCGACCGTCCGGGGCACAACGACTTGATGCATCTCACCCATTCGCCGGCCGACAGTCTGCTGAGAAAGCAGTGCGCCAGTTGCCATCTGGGTCAGAAGAAAACCGTCCACCGTCTGAACGCCACGCGCGACCGTGGCGGCGGCTGTCTGGCCTGCCATATCAATGAGCAATCGTCACATGCGCATCCCGCGTTGACTGCGCGGGTGAACGACGCACGCTGTTTCGGCTGCCACTCCCGCTCGGGCCGCATTTCACTGAGCTACGCCGGCCTGGCGGAAACCGATCGTGCCGCGGCAGGAACAAGTCAGTTGGAGGATGGCCGCCGGGTGGAATTCCTTCCAGCTGACGTGCATCATGCGGCCGGCATGGGCTGCATCGATTGCCACACCGAGAGAGACCTGATGGGCGTGGGTGCGGATCACTCGGCTGTGCGGGAGGCCCGGGCAGTGGATATCGCCTGCGCCGACTGCCACAACATCACGCGCACCATCGCCCGTGCGCAGTGGCCGAACAGGTATCACAATCTGCTTTCACGCATTCCCTTTCGCAGTGATTCCGCCACGCGTTTCCCAGTGACTGCCAGAGGGACGCCGCTGTGGAACATCGAGCTGCGCGGCAATGTGGGCTGGTTGCATCGCAAGGATGGACAGGGTGTATTGCGCATCCCGCCTTACGAGGACGGCAAACATCGCTTGGCCAGGCAGCACGCGTTTTTGAGTTGTTCTGCCTGCCACAGCCAATGGGCGCCGCAGTGTTATGGTTGCCACATGGACTACGATTCCGCCGGGCATCAGTACGATCATGCCGAAGGACGAACGACTCAGGGAACCTGGACCAGCCGGCGCAGCGCGGTGCGCAACAGTCTGCCTCCGCTGGGTGTGAACGCTGCTAATCGCTTCGTACCGGTTGTGCCCGGCATGATCATGACAGTGGTCTATCCGAAATGGCCCAAGCCGCTTTTCAACAGGCAGTTCCGCGCGATTGAGCCGCACACCACCGGACCAGGCCGCAGTTGCGCATCTTGCCACCGGGCATCGACGGCGCTGGGGCTGGG
>JBAWGM010000264.1:0-5510 GCA_049592895.1 Thiobacillaceae bacterium
CCTTGAAAGTCGGGGTGGGGGTTGGGTCCAACTGGGAGGCAGCTCACTAGTCAGGGATCAGGGATCAGGGATCAGGGATCAGGGATCAGGGATCAGGGATCAGGGATCAGGGATCAGGGATCAGGTCGCGCAATTGAAAACGGGGGCCGAGGCCCCCGTATATGTTCATTTAGCCGCTTATTGCTGCGGAACCAGTTCCACGCGACGGTTCTTGGCGCGGCCTTCCTCGGTATCATTGTCTGCGATCGGATTGGTCTCCCCGTAGCCCTTGGCAGTCAACCGGCTGGCATCAATCCCCTTGGAGATGAGGTAGTCACGCACGGCATTGGCGCGCCGGTTCGAAAGCTCAAGATTGTAGGCATCGCTGTTGTTGGAGTCGGTGTACCCGGCCACTTCCACTTTGACGTCGCCCCATTCCTTCAGCGTGGCAGCGGCCTTGTCCAGGATTTCATCGGCCTCGTAGCGCAGCTTGGCGCTGTCGTTGTCAAAGTTCACGCCTTCCAGGACCAGCTTCGCGGGTGGGGGCGGAGGTTCGGGTGCCGCAGCCGGTGCAGGCAGCGGGCAGCCGTCAGCAGTTGCGGCGGGCACCGTGGGACATTTGTCCAGGTAATCGGGCACGCCATCGCCATCGCTATCCAAGGGGCAGCCCTGGGCATCGACTTTCACCCCTGCCGGTGTATTGGGGCATTTGTCCAGACCGTCCACAACGCCATCGCCATCGCTATCCAGTTCACAACCATCGGCGTTGACTTTGCGCCCGGCCGGTGTATTGGGGCACTTGTCCAGGCCATCCACAACACCATCGCCATCGCTATCCAGTTCGCAACCGTCGGCGTCGACCTTGCGGCCAGCCGGTGTATTGGGGCACTTGTCTTTGCCATCGACGACGCCGTCTCCGTCGCTATCAACCGGTTTCGGTTCCTTGCATGGCGTATCAAGAAGCCCCTTGCCAGGACAGCCGATCGTCTTGAAAAGCTCATAACCGGTTGTTTTTCCGTCTTTGCTGGCGGCATTGGTTGGATCGTAGTAACGACCTTCGGCCGCTTGCGCGCTGATCGCACCGGCAGAAATCAAGGTGGCGCCTAGGACGCTAAGAATAAATGGGGTTGTACGCATATTTAAGCTCCTGTTAGAAGTAAGCGTAATTCAATGTGTATCGGGGAAGTTATCGTCTTGCCACATGATCGGCAACGCGCAACAAATTGATATCAATGACCAGTTAAGCGGGCAATTGTAAATAATGCTCGCACATTTAGAGGCGCATTTGGGAAGGGCCTGCCGGGGGAAGGGCAATATATGGCCGATGTGGTGGCTTTGCAACGCTTATTTCTTCAGGCTGTCGCGAATTTCGCGTAGCAAAACTATGTCTTCGGCTGGCGCGGCGGCAGGTGGGGGCGCTTCCTTCTTCAGCCGGTTGATCTGTTTGACCATGATGAAAATAATAAAGGCCAGGATAATGAAGTTGAGCAGGATGGTCAGGAAATTGCCATAGGCGAACACCGGGATGCCCGCTTTCTTGAGTTCGGCCAGGGTGACCGCGGTTCCGGCCGGAATGTCGGCAAGGGGGATAAGCAGGTTGGAGAAATCCAGGCCACCGAAAATTTTCCCCGCGATGGGCATGATCAGATCATTGACCACCGAATCCACAATCTTGCCGAAGGCGGCGCCGATGATTACGCCAACTGCCAGATCCAGCGCATTGCCTTTTACTGCGAATTCCTTGAATTCCGACATAAAGCTCATGTTTCCTCCTTAAGATCTTCAGCTTGCAGGTGGAAGCATTAGAACAGACCTAGTGCCAGCGTGGCACAGGCGACTGTAAATTATTCAGATAGTTCCCGCCGAATTAAGGGGAGGGGTAGAATCCCATTTCCTATGCGAATTGGTCCTCACGTTCTCAAGAACAATCTGATCGTCGCGCCCATGGCGGGGGTGACGGATCGCCCATTTCGCCAGCTGTGCAAGCAGATGGGCGCGGGCATGGCGGTGAGCGAGATGGTTACGTCGAATTCACTTCTCTATGGCAGCAGCAAGACTCAGCGCCGTGCCAATCACGCAGGCGAAGCGGAGCCAAAGTCGGTGCAGATTGCCGGAGCAGATCCGGCCATGATGGCGGACGCGGCGCGCTACAACGTGGAACGGGGCGCACAAATCATCGATATCAATATGGGCTGCCCGGCCAAAAAGGTCTGCAATGTAATGGCTGGGTCGGCCTTGCTGCAGGACGAGGCGCTGGTGGAAAATATTCTGACCGCCGTGGTCAAAGCGGCTCAGGATGTAACTGTCACGCTGAAAATTCGTACCGGCTGGGATAAGCACCATCGCAACGCGCTGCAGATCTTGAAAATCGCTGAGGGCTCGGGCGTCAAGGCGCTGGCCGTGCATGGCCGCACCCGGGCCTGCGGTTACACGGGTCAGGCGGAATATGACACCATTGCCGCGGTGAAGGCCCAGGCCCGGATTCCGGTCATCGCCAATGGCGATATCACCACGCCCGAAAAGGCGCGCTTCGTGCTTGAATATACCCGCGCGGATGGGATCATGATAGGCCGCGCAGCCCAGGGCCGGCCGTGGATGTTCCGCGAGATCGATCATTACCTGAAGACCGGGTGCCATCTTGCGCCGCCCCAGGTGAGCGAGATTCATGGGGTGCTGAACAGGCATCTGGAAGACCTGTATGGATTCTATGGCGAACATGCCGGCGTTCGGGTGGCACGCAAGCACATCTCCTGGTATACGCATGGTCTGGTCAATGCGAGTACGTTTCGCCATGCAATGAACCAGTTGGAAACCGCCCGCGCGCAACTGGATGCAGTGAACGAATTTTTCGGTCGGGCGGCGCGGGCCAGCAACTTCTTACAATATCAAGATGGGTTGACGCCCGCAGAAGAACTGGCAGCTTAGGGAGAAGGACTTGATTGAGGAAAATGAAATCGCCGCGTGTATCCGGCGGTCGCTTAATCGCTATTTCAAGGATCTGGATGGGGAAGCGCCCAACTGCATCTACGATATGGTGACGCTGGCGGTGGAAAAGCCATTGCTGGTCTTCGTGCTGGACCGCACCGAAGGGAATCAGACCCGGGCCGCGGAACTGCTGGGCATCAATCGAAACACCTTGCGAAAAAAGCTCAAACAACACGGCTTGTCAGAGTAACCCGGCAGAGCGTGTTGACACCAATTCCTAGCAGCAACCCTTGGCGCGTCTTGCTTCACCGGTTGCCTCCCCAAACGCTCCGTCGTTGACACGAAATTGGTGTTAATACGACCTGGATATCCGATCCTGTGAAGATTCAACGCGCCCTGATCAGCGTGTCGGACAAGTGCGGCGTGCTCAACTTTGCTCAACAGCTAGCCAGCCAGGGCGTGGAAATCATTTCAACTGGCGGTACTGCGAAAATGCTGGCAGAGAAAGGCGTATCCGTGATCGAAGTCGCGGAATACACGGGCTTTCCGGAAATGCTGGACGGAAGGGTCAAGACCCTGCACCCGAAAATTCATGGCGGAATACTTGGGCGGCGCGATCTGCCAGAGCATATGGCAACCATGCAAATCCATGGCATACCGAATATTGACCTGGTATGCGTGAACCTCTACCCGTTCCGCGAGACCATAGCCAAGCCTGGTTGCACCCTGGGTAATGCGATCGAGAACATAGACATCGGTGGCCCAGCCATGGTGCGTTCCGCGGCCAAGAATTATGGTGCAGTTGCGATCGTGACCGATCCGGCGGATTACCCCGCTATCCTGGCAGAAATGGCGTCGGGCGGCGGCACGCTGAGCCGCGTGACGCGTTTCAAGCTGGCCAAGAAAGCGTTTTCCCACACCGCGGCCTACGATGCCGCCATATCCAACTATCTGACCAGCCTCGATGAAGCTGGCCAGCCCGGGCTGTTTCCCGAACAGCTCAATCTGAACTTCATTCGGGTCCAGGCCATGCGTTATGGCGAGAATCCTCACCAGGCCGCTGCGTTTTACCGCGATCCGAATCCGGCGCCCGGGTCCCTGGCACACTATGTCCAATTGCAGGGCAAGGAATTGTCCTACAACAATATCGGCGACGCCGACGCAGCCTGGGAATGCGTCAAGACGTTCAGCGCGCCAGCCTGCGTCATCATCAAGCATGCCAATCCCTCCGGCGTGGCGGTGGCGGGCACTTTGCTGGAAGCGTACCGCAAGGCGTTTGCCACTGATCCCGCCGCGGCGTTCGGCGGCATCATCGCCTTCAACGGTGAGGTGGATGGCGCCACGGCCGAGGCCGTTTCCGGGCAGTTTCTCGAAGTACTGATCGCGCCCGCTTATACTGCCGAGGCGCGTGCCCTGCTGATGGGAAAGCAGAATGTGCGCGTCCTTGCCCTGTCCCTGGCCGAGGGCTGCAATCGTCTTGAACTCAAGCGCGTCGGCGGGGGCCTGCTGGTACAGACGGCGGACACCTTTAACGTCTCCCGAAATGATCTGAAAGTCGTGAGCAGGCGCCAGCCCACCGAGCAGGAAATCGAGGACATGCTGTTTGCCTGGAAGGTGGCCAAGTTCGTCAAATCGAACGCCATCGTTTTCGCTGCGGCGGGCCACACGCTGGGCGTGGGCGCGGGTCAGACGAGCCGGGTGGACTCGACCCGAATTGCCGTCATCAAGGCGGGCAATGCGGGACTGCAACTGACGGGCTGTGCGGTTGCATCAGATGCCTTCTTCCCGTTCCGTGATGGCGTGGACGTAGTGGCGCAGGCCGGGGCGAAAGCCGTGATCCAGCCCGGCGGCAGTGTGAAGGATGCGGAGGTGATCGGTGCAGCGGATGAACAGGGCATCGCCATGGTGTTTACCGGCCACCGGCACTTCCGGCACTAGTGGATGGCGGGGAGAAATGAGTGGGGAGCGAGGAGTAGAATCCATCGTCCGTCATGCCCGGCTTCTTTACTCCTTGTGTCTCACGCCTTACTCCTCGCTGACGCCTGACTCCCAATGAAGGTACTGGTAATCGGTTCCGGCGGACGCGAACATGCCTTGGCATGGAAGCTGGCCCAGTCTCCCAAAGTGCAGTGCGTGTACGTGACGCCAGGCAATGGCGGCACGGCCCGGGAACCGGGGATGATAAACCTGCTCCAGACCGCGATACCCTCCCTGGTGGAATTTGCCAAACGGGAAAGGATCGGGCTGACCGTAGTGGGACCGGAGGCCCCCCTGTCGGAGGGCGTGGTGGATGCCTTCCACGCGGAGAAGCTGAGAATTTTCGGTCCCACCCGGGCCGCCGCCCAATTGGAAAGTTCCAAGGACTTTGCCAAGCAGTTCATGATTCGTCACCGCATCCCCACGGCAGAATACCGAAGCTTCACCGATGTCGCCGCGGCCCATGTTTATTTGGAGGAACAGCGCGCTCCCATCGTCATTAAGGCAGATGGCCGGGCTGCGGGCAAAGGCGTGGTGGTGGCCGAGACCCTGGATGAAGCCCACGCCTCGGTGAACATGATGCTGGCCGACAACAAATTGGGCCAGGCGGGCGCCCGCGTGGTCATCGA
>JBAWGM010000265.1:0-8516 GCA_049592895.1 Thiobacillaceae bacterium
CTGGTCAAGACCACCATGCAACGGCGCAGGCCAGGCTTTACCGAGTCATTCTATGGTTTCCGCTCATTCAAGGAACTGGTGGAGGATGCCCAGAAACGCGGCCTTCTGGCGGTGGTGCGCGACGAGAAATCCGGTCAGTACACCATTCGTTTGCCGGAAACGGGAGAATAACGGAGTTTGGTCGCTTGAGTATGCCTTGCGGTCATAGCGTAATCTGTTCCGCGCCGTCTTCAGCCTTCCACCACCGGCACGCGTGGCGCTAGCGCGCAGAGCAATTCGTAGCTGATGGTGCCTGCCGCCCGCGCCACGTCTTCGACCGGCAAGCCTTCGCCCCACAGGGTTACCGGGCTGCCTACACCGGCTTCCGGCAGGTCGGACAGATCCACATAGAGCATGTCCATCGACACGCGGCCCAAGGTGCGTGTCGCTCTGTCCTGCACCAATACCGGCGTTCCCGCCGGCGCGTGACGCGGATAACCATCCGCGTAACCGCAGGCGACAATGCCGACCTTGGTGGACTCTTCCGCATGCCAGGTCAGGCCATATCCCAGCCCCGCTCCTGCCATCAGGTGTTGCACGGCGATGATTTCGGATTGCAGGGTCATCGCCGGTTTGAGTCCCAGACCTGCGGCGCTGACATCGGCAAACGGCGAAGCGCCATAAAGCATGATTCCGGGTCTGACCCAATCCCGCGCCATGTCTGGATAGCGCAGCAGTGCCGCCGAATTGGCCAGCGACAGGGGCAACCCTGTAACGGCGGCTTTCTTCAAAAATGGCGCGGCTTGCCAGTCCACGCCCGGAGGCTCATCGGCGGTGGCAAAGTGGGTCATGAGGGTGAGACTACGAATGTTCTCGAATGCCCGAATCTGGGCCATCACCGCATCAAACCGGTGCAAGGGAAAACCCAGTCGGTTCATGCCGCTATTGAACTTGATGAAGACGTCAAGCGGCGCAGCGAATTGCTGGCACGTCAGCAGTTCCAGTTGTTCGGCGTCGTGGATCACAGGGGTCAATTGCAGCTTGACGATGTCAGCCAGTTCGGCCGCCTGGAAAAATCCTTCCAGCAACAGGATGGGCTTCTCCACGCCCAACTGGCGCAGGTTTGCGGCCTCGTCGATCGAGAGCACAGCATGGCCATCGCTACCTGCCAGGGCCCGCAGCGCGCGGGTCAAGCCATGGCCATAAGCATTGGCCTTGACCACCGCCATGATGCGAGCCTGACCGGCATGCTGGCGAGCCACCCGCAGGTTATGGGCCAGTGCATCTAGTGATATTTTCGCGACGAGCGGTCGCACGTCAGGATGATGTCCCCGTCGCAAAGCTCTCGAACTTGGTGTACTCGCCGAGGAAGGTAAGCCGAACCATGCCGATGGGACCGTTGCGCTGCTTGCCGATGATGATCTCGGCGGTACCCTTATCCTGGCTTTCCGGGTTGTATACCTCGTCGCGATAGATGAACAGGATCAAGTCTGCGTCCTGCTCGATTGCGCCGGATTCGCGCAGGTCGGACATCACCGGCCGTTTGTTGGGTCGCTGCTCGAGCGCGCGATTGAGTTGGGATAACGCAACGACCGGTACATTCAACTCCTTGGCCAGCGCCTTGAGAGAACGGGAGATCTCCGAGATTTCCGTGGCCCGGTTTTCCCCGCTGCCGACCGACGACATGAGTTGCAGGTAGTCAACCACAATCAGGCCCAGCTTGCCGCATTCGCGCGCCAATCTGCGGGCGCGGGCGCGCAACTCCAACGGATTGAGCGCCGGGGTTTCGTCGATGAATATCGGGGCTTCGTTGAGCTTGCCCATGGCATAGGTCAGACGCGGCCAGTCATCTTCCCCGAGACGGCCGGTCCTGAGCTTGTGCTGATCGAGTTTGCCGACCGAACCGATCATCCGCATCACGAGCTGCGTGCTGGCCATTTCCATGGAAAACACCGCAACCGGCAAACCGGTATCCACTGCAATGTGCTCTGCAATATTGAGGGAAAATGCCGTTTTCCCCATCGATGGGCGCCCCGCCACGATGATAAGGTCGCCGGGCTGCAAGCCGGAGGTCTTGCCGTCCAGATCCTTGAAACCTGTGGGCACGCCGGTGACGTCGTCCGGATTATCCCGGCTGTATAACTCGTCAACCCGCTCCATGACTTGCTGCAGCAGGGGCTTGATAGGCATGAAGCCGGCGCCGCCCCGGTTGCCCGCCTCGGCGATTTCAAACACCCTGGCCTCGGCTTCATCTAGCAACTGGGACGCGCTCCTGCCGCTTGGCGCGTAGGCGGACTCGGCGATTCGGGTGGCAGTCTCCACCAGCTTGCGCATCACCGCCCGTTCCCGCACGATCTCCGCATAACGGCGTATATTGGCCGCCGACGGTGTATTGCTCGCCAGGCTCGCCAAATAAGGCAGCCCACCCGCGCTTTCCAGTTCGCCATGGGATTGCAGCGACTCTGCCACCGTCACCACGTCGGCCGCCTTGCTGTCATTGATCAAGCGGATAATCGCACGCAGGATCTGGCGGTGATCCTGGCGATACAAATCCAGTTCGTTGACCAGGTCCGCCACCTTGTCCCAAGCCTGGTTATCCAGCAGCAAACCGCCCAGAACGGCCTGCTCGGCCTCCGCCGAATGGGGCGGGACGCGTAGCTGGGCTAGCTGGTTGTCACTCAGCCCGGCCTGGGTGGAAATTGGATATACGCTGGCCATGACAGGATTCTATGCCTGCCAGTCCTCAGAACAAAGGGACAAGCCAGTGGATAAACGGGGAATAAAGGCGGGAAAGAGCGGAATAAAAAAGGCGTGATCGCTCACGCCTTCCATCCTTGATTACGCATCGCGCTCAGGCCGATTCACCCAGCACCGAGACTTTAATGTTGGCCAGTACGTCGCTGTGCAGGGACAGCACCACATCGTAATCGCCAATCATCTTGAACGGGCCTGCGGGTAGACGCACTTCCGCCTTGCTGATCTCGAATCCTTGCGCAACCAGGGCTTCGGCAATATCCGCATTGCCGACAGAGCCGAACAGACGCCCGTCCACCCCAGCCTTCTGGCTGATCTGAACCAGCAGACCTTCGAGTTGCTCCGCGCGCGCCCGCGCTGCAGACAGTTTGTCGGCCTGGTGTCTTTCCAGTTCAGCGCGCTGGGTTTCGAACGCTTCGACATTGGACTTGGTTGCACGCCTGGCGTGGCCGCCGGGAATGAGAAAATTGCGGGCGAAACCGTCCTTGACTTTCACGACGTCACCCAGGTTTCCCAGATTGACCACCTTTTCCATCAGTATCACTTGCATGGCGGTCTCCTCAGTGCAGATCGGTATAGGGCAGCAGCGCCAGATAGCGGGCCCGCTTGATGGCAGTGGAAAGCTGCCGCTGGTAATGCGACTTGGTGCCGGTGATGCGGGCCGGAATGATCTTGCCATTCTCGCTGATGAAGTCCTTCAGGATTTCCACATCCTTGTAGTCGACTTCCTTGATTCCATCCGCGGTAAAGCGGCAGAACTTGCGGCGCTTGAACAGGCCACGGTTGCCCGGACCCTTGTTCTTGGTGTTGTCACGAGTATTTTTTTTACCCATGGGACGCGGCATGGTGTTACTCCTTTTCGAATTCAGTTATCCAACTTGTTACAAGACGGCGGGTGAGGCGGCAGGCGGTTCCGCTGCGACCTTGACCTCGCCTTCCAACAGCGAGCGGGATTTTTCTTCCTTCATCATGGGCGACGGCGTGGCCACTGCATCATCGCGCTTGGTCGTGAGGTGACGCAGTACGGCGTCGTTGAATTTGAAGCCATGTTCGAGTTCGTCCAGCGTGGCCTGGTCGCACTCGATATTCATCAGCACATAATGGGCCTTGTGCAGCTTCTGGATCGGGTAGGCCAACTGGCGCCGCCCCCAGTCTTCCAGGCGATGGATCTTCCCGCCGTGACCCGCGATATTGGCCTGATAACGTTCGATCATGGCCGGCACCTGCTCGCTCTGATCGGGATGAACGATGAACACAATTTCGTAATGGCGCATGCGTGCTCCTTGTGGTTAGAGCCCCCCGGTATGCGAATGCGGTGGAGCAAGGAAAACGCAAATAATATCCAGAAATCAGTCTATTAGCAAGGCTCGCCAGGCTCAGACCGAAAACGGAACGCTAGTCAGGGGTCCCAGATCGCACACGGGCAAGGATTCGCCAAACGCGTCCATGCACGTAATCCACATGTTCACGTGTAAAAGGTGCCAACCGCAGCGCGAATGAGGCGGGTAGTGTAGCCATTGGTCATCTCACGCAATCCACATGATAGCGGGCCTTGCCATTGCTCTCATCCTTCACCAGGCCGTGAATGTCCGTTTCGAATCCGGGAAACTTTTCATTGAACTCCCGTGCAAACTGAAGATAGCGCACGATGGTTGCATTGAACCGCTCGCCGGGAATGAGAAGTGGGATACCCGGTGGATACGGTGTCAGCAAGACACTGGTGATGCGCCCCTCAAGTTTGTCGATCTCGACGCGCTCGATATCCCGATGGGCCATTCTGGCGAATGCATCGGCCGGCTTCATGGCCGGTTCCATGTCGGATAAATACATTTCCGTTGTCAAATGGGCAATATCATGCGTCTTGTAGATGCCATGTATGGCTTCACACAAGTCCTTGAGGCCGACCCGCTCGTAACGCGGAAACTTGGCAACAAAGTCCGGCAATACGCGCCAAAGGGGTTGATTCTTGTCGTAGTCATCCTTGAACTGCTGAAGCTCGGTCACCATGGTATTCCAGCGGCCCTTGGTGATGCCGATAGTAAACATGATGAAGAAGGAATAGAGCCCGGTCTTTTCAACAATGATGCCATGCTCCGCCAGGTACTTTGTCACGATGGCCGCGGGTATGCCGGTCTCGGCAATATCCCCTTCGACATCCAGTCCGGGAGTAATGATGGTCGCCTTGATCGGATCGAGCATGTTGAAACCTTCGGCTAGATCGCCAAAGCCATGCCACTTTTCGCCGCTGCGGATGACCCAGTCGCTGCGCTCGCCTATTCCCTCATCAGCCAGATCGTGCGGCCCCCAGACCTTGAACCACCAGGAGGCGCCATACTCCTCATCCACCTTGCGCATGGCGCGACGGAAATCCAGGGCCTCACGGATTGACTCCTCCACCAGCGCCGTCCCGCCTGGCGGCTCCATCATGGCCGCCGCCACATCGCAGCTTGCAATGATCGCGTACTGTGGGCTGGTGGACATGTGCATGAGGAACGCCTCATTGAACACATCCTTGTCCAGCCTGCCAGTCTGCGAATCCTGCACCAGAATTTGCGACGCCTGGGACAGGCCCGCCAGCAGTTTATGGGTGGATTGAGTTGAAAACACCATGGAATGCTGGCAGCGGGGCCGATCACGGCCGATCGCGTGCATGCCCCGGTAGAAATCATGGAAGGTGGCATGGGGCAGCCACGCTTCATCAAAGTGCAGCGTGTCGATCCTGCCATCCAGCATTTGCTTGATGTCCTCAACGTTGTACACGACGCCGTCATAGGTGCTCTGGGTGATGGTCAGGATACGCGGCTTGCCCTTGGCTTTGCTGGCAAAAGGATGGGCGGCAATCTTCTTCTCTATGTTCTCCCAGCGAAACTCTTCTTTCGGTATCGGCCCGATGATGCCGTAATGGTTGCGGGTCGGCGTCAGAAACACCGGAATCGCGCCGGTCATGGTAATGGCATGAAGAATGGATTTGTGGCAGTTGCGGTCCACCACGACAACATCGTCCGGCGCCACTGCGGAATGCCACACAATCTTGTTCGAGGTGGAGGTTCCATTGGTGACGAAAAACAGGTGATCGCAACCGAAGATCCGTGCAGCATTGCGCTCCGAAGCGGCCACTGGCCCGGTGTGATCCAGCAGTTGACCCAGTTCGTCGACCGCATTGCACACATCCGCGCGCAACAGATTCTCGCCGAAGAACTGATGGAACATCTGTCCCACGGGACTTTTCAGGAAGGCGACGCCGCCCGAATGCCCCGGGCAGTGCCAGGAGTAGGAACTGTCAGCCGCATAGTGAACAAGTGCGCGGAAGAACGGCGGTGGCAAGGCATCCAGATAGTTCTTGGCTTCCCGCACGACATAGCGGGCGATGAACTCCGGCGTATCCTCAAACATATGGATGAAGCCGTGAAGTTCCTTTAGCACATCATTGGGGAGGTGTCTCGAGGTGCGGGTTTCACCGTAAAGGAATATCGGGATATCCGTATTGCGAAAGCGCAGCTCTTCCACAAAAGCGCGGATGCGCGCCACGGCCTCTTCGGCCGCTTCGGCGGTCTTGAACTCTTCATCATCGATGGAAAGTATAAAGGCCGAAGCGCGCGACTGCTGCTGCGCAAAAGATGCGACATCGCCAAAGCTGGTAACCCCCAACACCTCCATGCTTTCGCTTTCAATGGCGGTGGCCAGCGCCCGGACACCCAGGCCGCTAGCGTTCTCGGAACGAAAATCCTCGTCGATGATAACGATGGGAAAGCGGAAACGCATGGCCTATCGCTCCTCGGAAGCCGACGACATAGCAGGCAATATCGGTTGATTAAATGCGCGGCAGCGTGACGCCATGCTGGCCCTGATACTTGCCGCCCCGGTCCTTGTAGGAGGTTTCACACACTTCGTCGGCTTCAAAGAAAATCACCTGAGCCACGCCCTCGTTGGCATAGATCTTGGCGGGCAGCGGCGTGGTGTTGGAAAACTCCAAGGTCACATAGCCTTCCCATTCGGGTTCGAACGGGGTGACGTTGACGATGATGCCACACCGGGCATAGGTGGATTTTCCGAGACAGATGGTCAGAACGTTCCTGGGGATGCGGAAGTACTCCACGGTCCGTGCCAGGGCGAAGGAATTGGGCGGAATAAGGCAGGAATCGCCATGCATTTCCACGAACGAGTCGGGATCAAAGTGCTTGGGGTCAACGATAGTGGAATTGATGTTGGTGAAGACCTTGAATTCAGCCGCACAGCGAATGTCGTAACCATAACTGGAGGTACCGTAAGACACGATTTTCTGACCATCCAACTCGCGAATCAGCCTGGACTCAAAGGGCTCGATCATGCCGTGGCTTTCAGCCATGCGGCGTATCCATTTGTCAGACTTGATGCTCATTCTGGCGGGGCGTAAGGTCTAATCAAAGTGAGGGGAGTATAAGTCAAGTCATCCGCGAGCCGGAAAGTAAGAAGGGCAGGTTTAACCTGCCCTTTCCATGAGTAGCCTGGGGCTCAGGTGTTCTGGATAACAATGCTGGGAAACTTGCTGGTGTGGTCAACTGCGGATTCCGCGATCTTGACCGCCACGCGGCGCGCAATTGTGCGAAAAATGTCGGCCACGCGCGAGTCCGGGGACGCCACCACGGGTGGTGTGCCGGAATCGGTCTGCTCGCGAATCTGGATGTCCAGCGGCAGGCCGCCGAGAAATTCCACGCCGTAGTCGGCGCACATCCTTTCCCCACCGCCACGGCCAAAAATACGCTCTTCGTGGCCGCAGTTGGTGCAAATGTGGAGGGACATGTTTTCCACCACGCCGAGGATAGGAATCCCCACCTTTTCGAACATCTTCAGCCCTTTGCGAGCGTCGATCAGGGCAATATCCTGCGGCGTGGTGACGATGACAGCGCCGGTCACCGGAACCTTCTGCGCCAGCGTCAACTGTACGTCGCCGGTGCCCGGCGGCATATCCACAACCAGATAGTCCACATCCTTCCAGTTAGTGTCGGCCAGCAGTTGCTCCAGGGCCTGCGTCACCATGGGGCCGCGCCAGACCATCGGCGTGTCCACATCAATCATAAACCCGATCGACATGGCCTGCAGGCCGTGGCCCATCATGGGTTCGAGCGTTTTCCCATCCTGCGATTCGGGCCGCCCCTTGATGCCGAGCATCATCGGCTGGGAAGGACCGTAAATATCCGCATCAAGGATGCCCACATTGGCACCTTCGGACGCCAAGGCCAAGGCCAAGTTGACGGCAGTGGTGGATTTGCCCACCCCGCCCTTGCCGGAAGCGACGGCGATGATGTTCTTGATGCCAGGAATCAGCTTGACCCCCTTCTGTACACCGTGGGAAACAATCTTGAAACTGACGTTCGCATTCACCTGACCAACCTCAGGCAGAGTCTTGAGCTTGTCTTCCACCATTTTCTTTATGTACTGAAGTTGGCTCTTGGCAGGGTAGCCCAGCAGAATGTCCACCGACACGTTGTTGCCCTCGACCTTGATGCCCTTGGTGGACTTGCTGGTGACAAAGTCTTTCTTGGTATTGGGGTCGATAAGGTCCTTGAGGGCGGTCTGGACCATCAGTTCTGATAAGGCCATATAGTTCGTACTCCAAAAAATTAAGCCGGAAAAATACTTGATTGAATTTGTCAAGTATATCCCGGCGACAACGAATGGGCAATTGGGGGAGACTACCGCAGGTCCGCGAATTATAGATTACTCAGTATGCACAGGTGCCGGATATGCCATCGGCCGGGCAATTTCAGCGTGCACCTTCCAAACTCTTGCCATCACTAACAACA
>JBAWGM010000266.1:0-1713 GCA_049592895.1 Thiobacillaceae bacterium
AGTCCTTCCACGATGGCGGTCTTGCCCACGCCGGGCTCGCCGATCAAGACCGGGTTGTTCTTGGTGCGGCGCTGCAGCACCTGAATGGCGCGGCGGATTTCGTCGTCGCGGCCGATCACCGGATCGAGTTTTCCGTGCCGTGCGCGCTCGGTCAGATCCAGGGTGTATTTCTTCAACGCCTCGCGCTGGCCCTCCGCTTCCGGATTGGTCACCGCGTCGCCCCCGCGTATGGCATTGATGGCCTGCTCCAGCGCTGGTTTGCTCGCGCCATGCTGCTTGAGCAGACGGCCGAGATCGCCCCTGTCATCGAGCGCGGCGGTGAGGAACAGTTCGCTGGAAATATACTGGTCGCCGCGCTTCTGCGCTTCCTTGTCGGTCAGGTTAAGCAGGTTGTTCAGGTCGCGCGAAATGGAAACCTCGCCGCCATGACCTTCCACTTTGGGCAGCCGGCCCAGCGCCTGGTTGATGGCTGCCTTGAGTGCGGGCACTTGCACCCCGGCCTTGGCCAGGATGGACCCGCTGCCCCCGTCCTCCTGGGACAGCAGGGCAGCCATCAGGTGCAGAGGTTCAATGAACTGCTGGTCGCCGCCCACCGCGAGGGATTGGGCATCGGACAGGGCCTGCTGGAACTTGCTGGTAAGTTTGTCGAAACGCATGATATTCCCCAATAGACAATCGCGAGTATGTGGGGAATATCAGGCGAATTTCAAGGCGGACCGGGTTTCTCAGAAGGGATAAGCGAGCGAGAGATTCAAATAGTTATTCCAGTAGCCCGCTCCGCCACCGCTTTGAGACGACACGGAGGATCGGCCCAGGGTGCTCCTAAGGCGGCCATTGCCGGGCAATCGTCCCTCCAATGCAAGCTCAACGGAATAGACCGGGTTGCTGTCGCCATCGACAGTTTGGCTTCCTCCCCCCGCCAACGCTCGCAACTTCCACTTTGAAGAGATGCGTTGAATGCCAATCAGCCGAAGTTGTTCTTCATGAAAATCAGTGGGATTGAAATAGCCTTTCCCTCCGCCTGGCAAGCTGCTGTGAAACGTTCGCAGATAAATTTCCCCACCTAATGCGGCGGCAGAATGGGGGATATCATAGGGGCTCAGCCTGACGCGGAGTACTCCGCCATCCCGCCGATTACCGTCAGTAAAATCCTGATGGTAATAGGCAGGCAAGACGTACCAGTGATCGCCTGGACGCAAGCTGACTCCCAGCGTGTAGGTGTTGTTAAGCACATGATTGGCAAGCGCCACAGGCGTCAGTATGGGGGTGCGCTCCGCTGATGCCTCAATTCCAAAAATATCATTGGGCCGGTATCCCCAGCCCATCCGGCCCTGGGCAAAATTCCAGCCGTCGCTCTCTCCTGCTCCCAGACGCAAATCGACGCTGTGGTCCTCGCCCAGGCGGGTGGCGTAGTGCGCATCCAGGCTAACGACACGTTTGGACTGCTGACCATCATCGACACGCCAGGTTTGGGTGGAAAGTCCCCAGCGAGCGAACTGAGTATTTGCATTGTTCGGCAGACTCACGCCCGCGCTGAATCCCGATAAGGTCAGGCCATCGCTGTCATGCTGATAGTCAAATCCGCCCTCCACACGCCGCGCCAAGGCATAGTCCGTGTCAGCCTGAATTCGCCTGAACTCTGCACTGAGCCTGCTCTGCGGATTGATCGCTGGAACAGCCTCCACATACGCCGGACTCTGATCCTGCCAATCC
>JBAWGM010000267.1:0-2774 GCA_049592895.1 Thiobacillaceae bacterium
GTATAGATGCAGATGTCCCCGGCGATGGCGAGCGATTTGGCCACGATGTCGAGCGGTGCCAGGTCAGTGTTCTCATACAGGGCCTTGGCGGCGGCCTGGGCATAGGCGCCGCCGGAGCCTATGGCCGCAATGCCCAGCTCCGGTTCCAGCACATCCCCGTTGCCAGTGATGATCAGGCTTGCGGTCTTGTCCGCCACCGCCAGCATGGCTTCAAGTCGTCGCAAAATCCGGTCAGTGCGCCAGTCCTTGGCCAGTTCCACGGCGGCGCGTACCAGTTGGCCATGATGCTCTTCCAGCTTGGCCTCGAAACGCTCAAACAGGGTGAACGCGTCGGCGGTTCCGCCGGCAAAGCCGGCGAGTACCTTGTCCTGATACAGGCGCCGTACCTTGCGGGCGGAAGCCTTTATGACAATATTGCCCAAGGTGACCTGGCCATCGCCGCCAAGGGCGACCTGGTCGCCACGCCGGACCGAGAGGATGGTGGTGCCGTGATATTGCTCCATGAAAGGCTTGATCTAGTGTTGAAAACGGTAAGTTGGGGTGAGAATGCCGGTTTCAAGGCCGGGGCCTGCATTGTTCATTTCGCAGCAACGCCCCGGATTGGATCGATCCCGGGCCATCCCCATTGTTGCGCGCGCCGCGCCGCGTGCCATCCCCAACTGACTTCGTCGCGGGCGCGAAATGAGCGTTAACCGGCCAGAATTCTGGCCGGCTGCCACATTTCCGTGAAACTTTCCGGATCGAAGCCCGCCATTTCCTGCCCGCCGGGGCGTTTCCTATATGGGGAAGATGGGTCTCAATTCGGCCATTTGCTGAACGTCCATGGACTGGAGCAGTGCATCTACCAGGCTATTCTGGCCTTGCAGGATGATGGTCTTGCCGCTTCCAAAAATATTCATCAGCGCGCTGATCAGTCCACTGACGCTGGCGTAGTCGATGCGCGTGACCGCGCTTAAATCAACCACAACCGGGTTGCGGGTACGTGCATAGTCCAGCAACTGGCTGTATGCCTGGTCGTGCTCGCCGCTGACGATGCCTGACCACACGCAGACATCTTTGGGCGCAGGAGGACGCGCAACCACTTCCTTGGCGCCGGCAATGGTTTCCCAGGACGGGGGCGAGACTTCAAAGCATACGGCATAGTTTACCGCCAGGTCTTCAAATTCCTCCTGCCTGCCCAGCAGTTGATAAATCGCGAGCAGCAGCAGCCAGGGCCCGGTCTGGTCGCTCTGGGCATCTGTTTGTGCCCGCAGGGTTTGCATCAGTCCCCTGATGCCGTTTATTTGAAGTGCGTGTTTGCCCTTCCCGGTTTGATTCAGGATCTGGGCAACACGCTCGGCGCCAGTGGGCTCCGCTTGGCTGGTCAGGGAAAAATCCAGCCGCAAGGGCATGTCTTTCCCCACTGCGCCAATTTCATCCCCCAACATTTGAGCGGCCGACACATCCAGGATTCTGGGCAGGGCCACCACGGCCGCTTTGGTATCGATCCCCTCGAGCATCTGTTCATCGTCGGGCCACACCGGCGGAGAAGTTTCGAACTTGAGCGCATATTCCGTGGCCAACTGTTCAAATTCGGTTTTCCTTGAAGTCAGACGGTACAGATCAAAGAGCATCGCCCAGATGCGTTGATCATGGTTTTCCAGCAAGGCCCTTAATGTGTCCTCGGTGGCCTCGATCTGGCCGTTGGCATAAAGAATCGCTGCTTCATCCTTGGCGTTGTTGGCCGCGCCTCCGCCCATTTCCTCGACCAGGATGGCATTTCTCAGCGCATCCGGAGACATCGCGTGCAGGCGAGTGACGCCTTCGACCGTTGCAGGCGACCGATCGGCTCGCCGTGACGGAGGCTCGGGAGGCTGGTCTTTGCCTTTACGAAAGAAAGGGATTGCCACTGGGATCAGGGAAGGCTAATAAATGCGAATGGGACAATGTTAGCCTTGCAAACTGGGGCTTACAAGTTGCCTTGGGCTGCCTGGGTAAAGTCCTGCAGCACTTTGGCGATGAACGGCGGTTCCAGATCGCGGACGATAAACACAAAGCGGCTGCGGTGATCTTCGTCCGGCCATGCTTCCAGACGGACCTCCGGGTAGAGCACGTGCTGCACGCCGTGCAACACCAGGGGTTTGTCCTCGCCCTGCACATTGACGATTGCCTTGAATCGCAGCAGATATTCGGAGCGGAAAGAAATCAGCATGGTCAGGGCGGCCTGCAACCCGTTGCGCGAGACGGGCTCATCGATAAGCAAGCTGAAGGCGTGAATGCGCTGGTCGTGATTGTCTTGCGTCATGCCGGAAATGTTCCGGCCCAGTGCGTGGGGCTTGGCGGGTCTGTAACGAGCCTCGTTGAGCCAGCGCTTCACGTCGGGCGTTTTGGTTTCCGTGTTGTACAGACCCAGATTGAGCAGCCGGCCCGGATCGAGGTCGCCGCTGATCACCGGCATGATTTCCGCCGCCGGGTTCAAAGCCTGCAGCCGGGCCTGCAGCGACGCGGTCTGGTCGGCGCGCGCCAGGTCCGTCTTGGTCAGAATCAGCCGGTCCGCCACTGCAACTTGTTTGACTGCTTCGAAATAACTGTCCAATTGTTGCGCTCCCAGCACCGCGTCGATCGTCGTGACGACGCCATCGAGTCTAAATCGCGCCCGCAACCAGGAATCATTCAACAGTACTTCGAGAATGGGCGCCGGGTCCGCGATGCCGGTGGTTTCGATCACCACCCGCTCGAAGGCGGGGATGTTCCCCTTGTTGCGGGCCATCCACAGGTTCTTCAGGGTGGGTGAA
>JBAWGM010000268.1:0-6015 GCA_049592895.1 Thiobacillaceae bacterium
AAATTATCGTAATACTTGAATTTCCAAGGAGCAGATATGAAAGTGCAAGCAACTCTGATCGCCATCGCCGCCAGCCTGTCCGTTGCCGCCCATGCTGCGGACGAAAATACCAGCCAGCAAACCCCCACCAGCCCGGAAGGCTGGGCCGCCAAGATGACCGATCCGACCCGCAATGGCTCGGCGTTCAGGGATCCCCGAGTTTTCATGCCGTGGGCCAGCGCCATGATGGATCCCGCCACCTCCATGGCGCTCATGCAGCGCGGCATGGATCCCAATGCCTATACGCGCATGATGGCGGGAATGATGAACCGGGCCTCCATGCAGAATTACATGCAGTTCATCGACCCTGCCGTGGCGATGCGCTGGATGCAAGCGAGCATGGATCCCAACCTCTACACGGCAATGATGATGCGCGCCATGAACCCGGCGATGTACGCAAAGTGGATGGCGGCGCCGATGGATCCGCGCCTGATGGGGATGATGGCGGCGCCGATGAATCCATCCATGTACACCAACTGGATGGGAGCCGCCATGAATCCGGCCAACATGAATCTGATGATGGCACCCGCGAATCCGGCTCTGTATAACAACTGGATGGGAGCCGCCGCGAATCCGGCCACCTATGGTCCATGGGGCGGCATGGTGGCACCCATGATGGCTGCTCCAATAGGCATGATGAATCCGATGACCGTGATGCCCAAGCCTCAACAGGCTTCAGTGCCCGCTACGCCGACGCCTCAACAGGTGACGTCCTCGCAGGCATCAACTCCCAATATGTTTGATCTTTCGGCCTGGATGAAGATGTTCCCCAACTCAATCCCTCCCGCAAGCGCAGCGTCGCCAGCTCCGACCTCAACTGCCGAGCCAGGCCCCGCAGCCCCTGCCGTGGCCAATAAACCGATCAAAAAGACCCATCATCGCCGCCGCCCTCATCACCGTCATCAACGGGTAAAGGACGTGTCGAATAAGCCAGTTGAGATAAAGTAAGCAACACGCGCAGCATTGCGGCGCATATGAGGCCCGCAGTTGAGTGGGCCTCTTTTTTTGATGGGTACCACGGCGTAGTGAGCGAAGACAACTAACGCCGCACATAAAAACGCCCCGGATAGGCCGGGGCGTTCACGCGACTGCCAGCGATTACCGTACGGGTACGGGTACGGGCATCATGGCGCTGAAAGGGTTGAAGCCCTGGGTTGCATTCGTATAGGTGCTGGGATTCATGAATCCGCCCCAAGGACCGTAGGTCTGGGGATTGACGGCCATGTTTGCCCAGTTGGTATACATGCTGGGGTTCATGGGAGCCGTCATCAGGTTCATGTTGGCGGGACTCATCGGCGCGGTCATCCAATTCGCATACATGCCGGGGTTCATCATCTGCATGCCTGCGTTCCACATCCGGGGGTCCATGGGTGCCATCCCCCACTTCAGGTAGGTGTTGGGGTTCATCAAGGGCGCTGCCATGCCGGTGTAGAAGTTGGGGTTCATGGAAGCGGCCATCCACTTGGCGTACAGGGCGGGGTCCATGAACTGGGCATAGCTCTGCGCGGTGGCGGGATTCATGGCCGCTTGGCCCATCTGGGTGTAGGTGGCGGGGTTCATGCCGCGGGTCATCATGGCCATTAGGGTGGCGGGGTCCATCAGCATGATGATGGTCCTCGCCGCAGCTTGAGGTTCCTTGGCAGGTTCGGCCATGGTGGCGGGATTCATCATCTCGGCTGCGGTGGATTCAGGGGTGGCGGCAGCGGGTTCAGGGGCCGGCGCGGCCGTGCCGTCGGCGAAGGCGGGAACCATCACAGCGGCAGCGATCAGAGCTGCGGTCAGTTGAGCAACTTTCATTTGGACTCTCCTAGCGGTTGGGGGTAAAAAGGAACGAATTCAATATCTACTCTGTTGGCATACGAATATAGTCAATTTCTTCTACTTCATTACTTCTACTTCAAATCAATCCATCATTTCAGGACACAGCAATAACAGGCCACAAACAGTCGATCCGGCTGCCAATAACGGCATGGCAATTCGAGCCGGCGCACCTGTCCAACTAAATGCGACACCATTGCAGGTTCACATTCTTCATTGGATCATTATTCTTTGCAGGGTGACACGATGAGACTGCGAGAATTGGCTGTCTTTCACATCCAGAACCATATGGTAGTCATCCGGAAACGAAACTTCGGCTTCCCACAATTTAGCCCACTTGCCGTTTCCGGAAATTTCAACCAAGAGTCCAGCCCGTCCCACCGTCCAGTTTCCCGCGATGCCCAGTTGTGTTCTTGGGTCGACCATGAAGAAGTTGCCATCAGGAGAGAAGAAAACGCGCATCCCGATGTTTTCAATATGTTCTGCATCCACCAAGGTCCATAGCCCAAACATCCTGGGATCTGCCGATGCTGCGGATGATCGCTCGGCAAAGACAGTCATGGACGCGAGCACACAAATTATGGCGAAAGCTCGTGACAACTTAACGTGGAATAACCTGTTCATAGCATGTTCTCCTCTCCATTTTTTTTTAACAAGCGACGTTGAAGCAAGCAGTGCCTGGCCGAACCTGAAGGACCAGAAGAAGTCTGGCCAAGGGTTTGGGTCAGCAATCCGACCGGGGAACCTAACCTTAAACGAGAAAACCAGTATAGCAAGCCTTTTGTTCAAAGTAGCCGGTATCGGCAGCCGGGTTAATCGTCTGCTTGGAGTCAGATTCTGCCAGACCGCGCGGTGTGGCGGATGGGTCAGGCCACCCAAGACCTAACCTCGCAATGCGCGTCAAGCCTCGAACACCTCCATCATGCGGGATTCCCCGTCCTCGTCCAGGCTTTCGATTCGCACCGTATAGCCCCACAAACGCGCAATATGGCGCAGCATTTCCGGGGTGGATTCCCCCAAAGGCCGGCGGTTGTGCATGTAATGGCGCAGGGTGAGCGAGCGATCACCGTAGATATTCACGTCATAGACCTGGATGTTGGGCTCCCGGTTGCCCAGGTCGTATTGTTCGGCGAGCAACTGGCGCACCGCACGGTAGCCGGCGTCGTCGTGGATGGCAGTGATCTCCAGTTTTTCCTCGCGGTCATCATCCACCACAGCGAACAGTTTGAGGTCGCGGATCAGCTTGGGCGACAGGTATTGGGCGATAAAGCTTTCGTCCTTGAAGTTGCGCATCGCGAAATCCAGCGACTTCATCCAGTCGCTGCCGGCCAGTTCCGGAAACCAGTGGCGATCTTCCTCGCTGGGCTGTTGGCAGATGCGGCGAATGTCGCGGTACATGGAGAAGCCGAGGGTATAGGGGTTGATGCCGCTGTAGGCGCGGCTGAAGTAGGGCGGCTGGTAGACCACGTTGGTGTGGCTTTGCAGAAACTCCATCATGAAGCCGTCGGTGAGCTTGCCTTCCTCGTACAGGTGGTTGAGCAGAGTGTAATGCCAGAAGGTGGCCCAGCCCTCGTTCATGACCTGGGTCTGGCGCTGCGGATAGAAATACTGCGCGATCTTGCGCACGATGCGCACGATCTCGCGCTGCCAGGGTTCCAGGCGCGGGGCGTTCTTCTCGATGAAATAGAGCAGGTTCTCCTGGGGCTCGCTGGGGAAGCGGACGGTTTTGCTTTCCTGTTCAGCCTCTTGCCGGGCCGGCAAGGTGCGCCACAGGTCGTTGACCTGGGATTGAAGATACGCCTCGCGCTCGATCTGGCGCGCCTGTTCCTTGGCCATGGAAAGCTTGGCGGGGCGTTTGTAGCGATCGACGCCATGGTTCATCAAGGCATGGCAGGAATCCAGCAGATTTTCCACCGCCTCTTCGCCTTGGCGCTGTTCGCATTCGGCAATGAAATTGCGCGCGAACACCAGGTAATCCAGAATGCCTTCGGCGTCGGTCCAGGCGCGGAACAAGTAGTTGCCCTTGAAGAAGGAGTTGTGGCCATAGGCGGCATGGGCGATCACGAGAGCCTGCATGGCCATGGTGTTTTCTTCCATGAGGTAGGCAATGCAGGGGCTGGAGTTAATGACGATTTCGTACGCCAGGCCCATCTGACCGCGCTTGTAGCTCTTCTGGGTGGACAGGAACTGTTTGCCGTATGACCAGTGGTTATAGCCTACCGGCATGCCCACCGAGGAGTAGGCGTCGATCATCTGCTCGGAGGTGATGACCTCGATCTGCCGGGGATAGGTGTCCAGACCGTACAGGGCTGCGACCCGGCCGATCTCCCGATCATACAAATCGAGAAGTTCGAAGGTCCATTCGGACCCTTCCGACAGCGGTTGGCGCGGGGCGCTGACCGGGGCTTCCTCTTTCATGTCAAGCCGCTTTCTTCCTGAACAGTTCGCGGAACACCGGGTAGATGTCTTCCAGGGTGAGAATACGCTGCATGGCAAAGTGCTGGCTGACCGCCTTCACCTTTTCATACTCGTTCCACAGGCTCTGAGGCTCCCTGGACTCGATCTCCACATAGGCAAAGTACTGCATCAGGGGGAGGATGCCGTGAACCATCAATTCCCGGCAGCGCGGTGAATCGTCTTCCCAATTGTCGCCATCCGAAGCCTGGGCAGCGTAGATGTTCCAGCTAGCGGTAGGGTAGCGCTCCAGGATGATTTCACGCATCAGGTCCAGGGCGCTGGAAACCACGGTGCCGCCGCTCTCCCGCGACGAGAAGAAATCTTCCTCGTCCACTTCCTTCGCCACGGTGTGATGGCGGATGAAAACCACGTCGATGCGCTCATAACTCCGGGTGAGAAACAGGTAGAGCAGCATGAAGAAGCGCTTGGCGATGTTCTTGCGGTTTTCGTCCATGGAACCGGACACGTCCATCAGGCAGAACATCACGGCCTGGCTGCTGGGCTGGGGCTGATCGACCCGGTTCGCATAGCGCAGATCCCAGGTATCAATGAAAGGCACGCCGGCAATGCGGGTTTTGAGAGTTTCGATGACCTCGCGCAACTCGTCCGCTTCGGGGCTGTCTCCGAGTCCCCTCGTCATCAGATCTTCCAGCGCTTCCTCTGCCTCGCGCAAGGCTTCCCGGGGCCCGGAGGCCAACGCGAGGCGGCGGCCAACGGCCTGCTTCATTGAGCGCACCACGTGCAGGTTAGACGGATTGCCCTGGCTGACAAAGCCGGAGCGAACCCGCTTCACCTCCGGCGTGGCGGCGAGTTGCTTCTTCACCAGATCCGGCAGGGCCAGATCCTGGAAGAAGAAGTCCATGAACTCTTCCTTGGAGAGTTCGAACACAAAATCGTCCATGCCCTCGCCGTCCTGCGAGGCGTTGCCGCCACCACCGTTGCCGCCGCCGTCAGGACGGTCCACCCTGTCGCCACCAATAAACTCCTTGTTGCCGGGGTGGACGACGTTGCGCCGGCCGCCGGGGCCGTGGTTGAAGATGGGCTCCGACAGGTCCTTGGACGGAATGGAAACCTTTTCGCCGCGTTCCAGGTCCGCGACTTTGCGTCCGGATACGGCATCCGTCACAGCCTTGCGGATCTGTCCCTTGAAGCGGCGCAGGAAACGCTGTCGGTTGACGGCGCTACGATTTCTGCCGGACAGGCGGCGGTCGACGAGTTGGCTCATTACCTTGCCCCGTCAGGATGCCTTCCTCGCCCGCAGGTACCACTCTGCCAGCAGTCTCACCTGCTTGTCGGTGTAGCCCTTGGACACCATGCGCTGGAGGAAGTCCTGGTGCTTCTTCTGCTCCTCACTGGACGCCTTGGCGTTGAAGGAGATCACCGGCAGCAGATCCTCGGTGCTGGAGAACATGCGTTTCTCGATCACCGCGCGCAGCTTTTCGTAACTGGTCCAGGCCGGGTTTTTGCCGTGATTCTGGGCGCGGGCGCGCAGGACGAAATTCACCACCTCATGGCGAAAATCCTTCGGATTAGCGATGCCGGCAGGCTTCTCGATCTTCTCCAGCTCGATGTTGAGCTGTCCCCGGTTTAGGATCTCCCCGGTGTCCGGGTCCCGATACTCCTGGTCCTGTATCCACATATCGGCGTAGGTCACGTAACGGTCGAAGATGTTCTGGCCATATTCCGAGTAGGACTCCAGGT
>JBAWGM010000269.1:0-7469 GCA_049592895.1 Thiobacillaceae bacterium
GGGCACCCCACTTCGCTGGCCTTCTCTTTGGTGAACTTTCTCTTGACCAAACAAGAGAAAGTCACTTGCCGCCGGGCAACCCCCGGCCAAAGAACAGTTGAGAAACTGATGCGCTTGGGATGATTCATCACGCTTTCCTCTCACCCCCAACCCCTCTCCCCGCAAGCGGGGAGAGGGGAGAAGAGCGAGCCCTCACCTAAGCCACACTCGCTGCGCTCAAATCAGGTTTCCACATCCAGTCTGCGCAACCCAGCGCCTTCAGTCGTAAACCTTGCTTCGGTGCCCGGCCTTCATGACTATGACGGTTATTGTTCGATCATCGATTTCACAAATCAGCCGGTAGTCGCCAAGGCGTTTCTTCCAGTAACCGGCAAGCGGTCCGGCATAAGGCTGCAACAGGATTCTGGGGTCGGTTGATGATTCAATTTCTTTCAAGAAATCGAAAATACGGCGTTGTGTCGTTTTGTCAAAGCGCGTGATTTCCTTGACGGCGGATGACTTGATCTCAACTTTCCAGGCCAAGGCGCTTTCCGAGCTGCTTGAGGGAAATGGAGTCTTCGCGCGAACGCTTGGCGACATCGGCTGCGTCTGCCGACTCTTCGAGGTAGGCCGCGACCGCAGATCTGACGACAGCAGTGCGCGTCTTCTTCTCGCGTCGCGCCTGGCGCGCGACAGCTTCACTCAGTTCCGGGTCGAGTTTGATATTTAACATGGTGTCTTCCTTGTAACTTCAATAACCGTTGCAGGAAATTGTATGCCTCTTCCAGGCTGGAAGAAACCTGGGTTACATGGCCCAAAAGCCGCAACGATATTGGGACAAAGAGCCCTAGTTAGCCCTTGTGCCTGCGGATCATCCGCTTTACGGTTTCCTGCAAACCGCCCGGTTCCAAGGCCTTTTCCACTTCGCTCAGGGCATTCAGGGCGCCTTGGCTCAGTCTGGGCTTGGGTTTGACCGGGCCGCGATACAGGGGTAGGTCGGGGCGCACCAGAATCCTGATCTGCTGCACGGACAGGCCTTGCTGGCTGAGCGATTTAGCCAGGCTTGGCGCTTCGCTCCGCAGCCGGGTTGCGAGCGAGCCGTGGGCGCAGGCAAGGGACAAGGCTCCATCTTTCAGGTCGGCAACAAATACCTGGCCCCGGAACGATTCCGGCAGGAGTTTATCCAACTGCGCTTGCAGGGCAAGGAGTGCCTGGCCACGGGCCAATACGCTGCCGGGGCCGGACTGGGCGAGCAGGTCCCCCAGGCGTTTGGCCTGGGTCATGCGGGAACCGGGCCGACTTGACCCTTATGATAAAATTCCCTGATTTTTCTGCAAGAAACCAACCCATTCAGGCTATCCATGCTGCAAACCCTGGCAAGAAAAGTATTCGGCAGCCGCAACGACCGGCTGGTTAAACAATACCGGCAAAGGGTGGCGGCGATCAACGCCCATGAACCCAGGCTGGAAAAACTTACCGACACCGAACTGAGCACCAAGACCGCCGAGTTCAAGGACCGGGTCGCCAAGGGCGAAGCCCTCGATAAGCTGCTTCCCGAAGCCTTCGCCGTGGTTCGCGAAGCCAGCCGCCGTGCGCTTGGCATGCGCCATTATGACGTGCAATTGATCGGCGGCATGGTGCAGCATGATGGAAAGATTTCCGAGATGCGCACCGGCGAGGGGAAGACGCTGGTGGCCCCCCTGGCGGCCTATCTCAATGCGCTGACCAGCAAGGGCGTACACGTGGTCACGGTCAACGACTATCTGGCCCAGCGCGACGCCGATTGGATGGGGCGCATTTACCGGTTTCTCGGCCTGACGGTCGGCGTCAACCTTTCTCAGATGTCTCACGAAGAGAAGCAGGCAGCCTACGCCGCCGATATCACCTACGGCACCAACAACGAATTCGGCTTCGACTACCTGCGCGACAACATGGTCTTCCAGTTGGAGGAAAAGGTGCAGCGCGGGCTGGCCTTTGCCATCGTCGACGAGGTCGATTCCATCCTGATCGACGAGGCGCGCACGCCGCTGATCATTTCCGGCCAGGCGGAGGACAGCACCGAACTCTATACTGCCGTCAACGTGATTCCGCCCAAGCTGAGCCGGGCTGCGGAGGAAAAGGGCGAGGGCGACTACTGGGTCGACGAGAAGGCCCACTCGGTGCTGATTTCCGAAACCGGCCATGAGAAGATCGAACAGTTGCTGACTGACATGGGACTGCTGCCCAACGGCGGCAGCCTGTACGACGCTGCCAACATCCGCCTGATGCACCACGTCAACGCCGCGCTGCGCGCCTTTTCCGTGTATCACCGCGACCAGCATTACGTGGTGCAGAACGGCGAAGTAGTGATCGTCGATGAATTCACCGGCCGCCTCATGTCAGGCCGACGCTGGTCCGAAGGCCTGCATCAGGCAGTCGAGGCGAAGGAAGGCGTCGCGATCCAGAAGGAAAACCAGACGCTCGCATCCATCACTTTCCAGAATTATTTCCGTATGTATGGCAAGCTCGCCGGCATGACCGGCACGGCGGATACCGAAGCCTATGAATTCCAGTCGATATACAATCTGGAAACCGTGGTAATCCCCACCCACCGCGACATGATCCGCGGCGACCTGCACGACCAGGTGTTTCTCACCACGGCGGAGAAATTCCAGGCCGTCATCAAAGACATTCGCGACTGTCATCAGCGCGGCCAGCCGGTGCTGGTCGGCACCACCTCAATCGAGACCAACGAGTTCCTCTCCGGCCTGCTGAACAAGGAGAAGCTGCCGCACCAAGTGCTGAACGCCAAGCAGCACGCCAAGGAAGCGGAGATCATCGCTCAGGCCGGCGCAACAGGCGGCGTAACGATTGCCACCAACATGGCGGGCCGTGGCACGGACATCGTGCTAGGCGGCAGCGTCCAGCGCGAACTGGACGCCATTGAAGACGACGCCAGCCTCAGCCAGACCGAAAAGGATCAGCGAAAAAGCAAGATCAAGAGCGAGTGGCAGCCGCGCCATGAAGCCGTCGTGGCTGCCGGCGGGCTGCACATCATCGGCACTGAGCGACACGAATCCCGCCGCGTGGACAACCAGTTGCGCGGCCGCGCCGGGCGTCAGGGCGACCCAGGCTCTTCGCGTTTCTACCTGGCCCTGGACGATCCCCTGCTCCGCATATTCGCCTCCGACCGCGTGGCGGCCATCATGAACCGGCTCAAGCTGCCTGAGGGCGAAGCGATTGAACACCCGTGGGTGTCGCGCGCGATCGAAAACGCGCAGCGCAAGGTCGAGGCGCGCAACTTCGACATTCGCAAACAGTTGCTGGAATACGACGACGTATCCAACGATCAGCGCAAGGTCATCTACGAACAGCGAAACGAATTGCTCGCCAGCGAGAATATCGGCGAGACCATCATGGCCATGCGCCACGACGTGATCAATACCGTGATCGATACCTACATCCCGCACGATTCGATGGAAGAGCAGTGGGACGTGGAGGGCGCAGAAAAAGCCATCGATACTGAATTCGGATCCAGACTGCCCCTGCGGGAGTGGCTCGACGCGGACAAGGCACTGGATGAAAAAGGCCTGCGCGACAGGGTGTGCGCCGAGGCTGATGCCGCCTACGCTGCCAAGGAGGCCGTGGTCGGCGTCGAGGTGCTGCGCCATTTCGAAAAGGCCGTCATGCTGCAGAGTATGGACACCCACTGGCGCGAGCATCTGGCCGCGCTGGATCACTTGCGGCAGGGCATTCACCTGCGCGGCTACGCGCAAAAGAACCCCAAGCAGGAATACAAGCGCGAAGCCTTCGAACTGTTCTCATCCATGCTCGACGCGATCAAGATCGAAGTCACCCGCATCACCACCACCGTGCAGGTGCGCACCGAAGAAGACGTTCAGGCGGTCGAGCAGCAGGAGGGGCCGGCCAATGTGCAGTATCAGCACGCCGACCCGGATGTGGCGCTGGCCCAGGCCGCCATGCCCGCGGCCACGGCAACACCCCAGTCTGGCGTGCCCAAGGTGGGGCGCAACGAGCCCTGTCCCTGCGGCAGCGGAAAGAAATACAAGCACTGCCACGGGCGCTTGGCCTAGGAAGGACTGGCCGGATTATTGTGCGGCCCGTTTCCGTCTCGCTTATTGAGTGCGCATGACGCTGACAGTTCGATCATCCCTGGGACACAGGCAAAGACCGGGGACTTTTGCCCCTGAAAGGAATACGCTAGCCCCATGAAACGCACCCGTCCTCACGACAAATCCCTCTCCCGCGAAGCGGAAAAGCTGGTCCGCTTGGCGCAGGACTTGTCCGAATCCGGCAGCCGCATAGAGGATGAGTACTGGGAGCGCTCCCTGCGGGCGGTGATCGAAAAGCTGCTTGCCGCGGGCAACGACGATGCGATGTTTGCCGCGCTGGATCATGCCTTCAATCTGGATCGTCTGGCCTACGATGAACTGGCCGACGCGGTCGAGGCACGGGCGGAAAGTCCCGCCGACAACACGCTGCTTTTCGCCGTGCCGGTCCTTGCGTGGTCGCGCTTTGCGGTACCGGCGGGCCCCCTCAAGGGCGAGGTGGTCGCCAACGCAAGCGCGCAATTGAGCGCCCACGTGTTTGCCGCCGAGGTGGAACTGAGCCTTGCCGACTGGCTGTTCAGCCCGGATCAGTTGCCGCGCGGTTTCAGCGAAACCCGCAAGCTGGCCGTCCAGTTGCAGCGTGCTCTGGACAAAGCCCAGACCCTAAGCATGAGCAGCGAGCAGATGTCGCCCACCGCGCCTTTCCTGTCCGATGTGCGCTATCTCGTCGGCCTCGCCCGAACCCGGGCGGGACGGCCTTTGTTTCACTGGCAGGAACAGGATATGGGCCGGGAATCCGTGCTCAAAACCTGGCAAACCCAGGGCGGAGAAGCAATGCGCCCGGCTCTGCCAGCCTGCGCCCTCGAACTGCTGCTGCCCAATGCCTATTTTTCCGCGGCGCGGGAAGCGGACCGGCAATTGCGCCCCTTCAGCCTGGGCGCCGCAGTGGAGTTTCTTGGCGCCAATTTCAGCGTCGCGCCGGTGCAATTGCGCGTGGTGGTTGCACCCTATGGCGACCGCGAGCTTGAGGAATATCGGGTCAGCTTCGGCCTCATGGCGAAGACCGGCCTGATCCACGGCATCGTCTGGCCGCTGCTGGATACGGAAGACGTGGACGCCATACCCGATGACATCGCCCGCCAGTTGCAGGCCCTGGGCGTGAAGGACATCACGGTACTGGAAGGGCGCCAACCGCTGGAATACTGCGAGGATTGCGGCGCGCCGCTGTTTCCCACCCCATCCGGCGATTCGGTGCATACCGAAGAAGCGGAAGAATCCGGGCAGGCGCCCCTGCATCTGCATTGAATTGCCTAAAGGAGTCTGGTCAGACTTCCTGTCGCAAAACCGCTCGGCGCGCTCACGCCCCGGCCCATCCCCATCACCTTGAACAGCTCGCCCATCTCGACTGGAGACAGCAGCTTCTTTACGCCCGCTGAAAGTGACAGATAGTGGGCTGTCGCTTCGACGGGCGTTTCCGCCAATAGGCTGGTAATGCCGCCATTGAGGAGAAAACCGGCCTGGCTGGTATAGCCCAGCACATCAAGTCCGGCCGCCCGCCCCGCTTCGGCCACCGCGGTGAAATCCACATGCGCGCTCAGATCGGTCAGGCCGGGCAGATGAAACGGATCGTCCAGCGCATGATGCCGGTAGTGGGCGCGCAGCGTGCCCATGTAACGCTGCGGATGGTAGTACTCACTGCGCCCGTAGCCATAGTCAACAAACAGCAGCAGACCGGCGTGCAGTCTCTGACCCAGCTCCCTGACCAGTGCGGGCGCGGCCAGGTTGATCTCGCTGACATAGCCGGACGGGAGATCGAGTGCAGCAGTTCGGGCGAGTAGCGTCGTATCCGTTATCGGCCGTTCCTGCCATTGAAGCCGATCGTCCTGCCAAACCACGCCGCGCTCCAGAGCGCCTTGTTCTGTCCAGTGAATCAGGTGGACAGGCAGCGCATCGAGCACCTCGTTGCCAAAGATGGCGCCGGTAAATGTCTCGGGCAGGGTGTCCAGCCATGTTGCCCGGTCGGCCAGACCTGCGTGTTCCAGCGTTTCCTGCTGCCGCTGCCGCAGTTCGCCGCTCACTTCCAGGATCGAATAGGACGCCGGCCTGCCCATGCTGATCAGTTCCGCCATAACGTGCGCCGCCAGCTTGCCGGTGCCGGCGCCCAGTTCCAGGATGCCGCCGCCGCACTGGTCCAGCACCTTGGCCAGTTGCCGGCCCAGCGCGCGGCCGAACAGGGGGGAGATCTCGGGCGCAGTGACAAAGTCGCCCGCTGCGCCAAATTTTCGCGCGCCGCCGCTGTAATACCCCAGACCCGGGGCATACAGCGCTAGCTCCATGTAGTGCGCAAAGCTCAGCCAGCCGCCTGCGGATGCGATGGCCTCGCGTATCCTGGCCACGAGCAGATCGCTGCTGGCGCGGGCATCATCCGATGGAGGCGGCAATGGGGGCATGACTGCGGGCAGGGCTTGATGGATAATGCACAAGAGCAGAACTATAAGGGGTGTGGGAGATGCAGGGCAAAATTGCGCTGATTACCGGAGCTTCCCGGCGGGTCGGGGCGCAGATTGCGCGCGCCTTGCACGGTCAGGGCATGAACCTGATGGTTCATTATCACAGTTCCGCCGAAGCGGCCCGCGCACTGCAGGACGAACTCGACAACCTGCGGCCCGATTCGGTTTCCCTGATCCAGGCCGATTTGCTCGACACCACTTTATTGCCCAGCCTGGTCAGCCAGACCGTCGCCAGTTTCGGCCGTCTCGATGTACTGATCAATAATGCGTCCAGCTTTTATCCCACCCTGGTCGGAAATATCGTCGAACGCGACTGGGTTGATCTGATGGGTACCAACCTGAAAGCGCCGCTGTTCCTGTCCCAGGCGGCCGCGCCGGAGTTGAAAAAGCACCGCGGCTGCATCGTCAACATCACTGACATCCACGCCGACCGGCCAATGGAAAACTATGTCGTGTATTCCGTCGCCAAGGCCGGACTGGTGGGACTGACCAAGTCGCTGGCCCGCGAACTGGGCCCTGAGGTACGGGTCAATGCCGTGGCGCCCGGACCCATCGTGTGGCCCGAGGACGATCCCAATTTCGACGAGCTTTCGCGCCAGCGCATCATCTCCAACACCATCCTCAAGACCGCGGGCGAGCCCAAGGACATCGCGCTTGCAGTGCGCTTTCTGGTGTGCGATGCGCCGTATGTGACGGGGCAGGTGATTGCGGTGGACGGGGGGCGTTCAGCCCGGCTGTGAAGTGGTAGGGTGGGCAAAGGCCAAAGGCCGTGCCCACGCGGACTTGGGTTGATCGGTGGGCACGCTTCGCTTTGCCCACCCTACGCTCCCGTGTAGTTTCGATACCACGCTGCCCAATTGGCGATCCCCGTCTCCAGCGCGGTCTTCGGCTCGAACCCGACATCCTTTCTCAGCGCACCCACATCAGCATA